>JANMSG010000654.1:0-8322 GCA_031389065.1 Acidobacteriota bacterium
TTGATGCCGAACTTTTGCAGTCGCCAGGAATTGTCGCCCTTGGCAAACATGGTCTCATATCCGGGCAGCGCTTTCTGTGCCTCATTCCCTTTGTTTGAGTAGCTCCTTGCCTTTGCCCAGATCGAGAATGTCAGTCTGGTGGTGAGGTCGAAGAACTTGCGCTTTTGCCCGTCTATTTTTACCCACTGATTCGCGGCGTATTTGAGATCGAGCGCCTTGCCTAAACGCCCCTCAACCCTTGATCCCGGTTTCAGATTCACGCCTGTGCCATGCGCATCGTTGGCAGTAGCATCTTTGTAACCGCCTTCTTCTGTGCTGCCATCTTCGTTGAAATGCCAGACACCCACAAAGCCATCCTTGGTGTCAAAGACCGCTTTGGAGTTGCTGGTGTCAGGGGCATCTGAATTCCCCCAATGCATGAAGATGGATTGCGACGTGGCGTTGCCGCGCACGCTCCAGACCTTTACCCAGATGAGAGCAGACTGCCCTGCGCGATCCCAGTCTTCGATGCTGTGCGGCAGCGGTGTTGCGCGATCCGTGGTGGAAAAACGGATATCCGAACCGTCCGCCTTCGCCTGGCTGAAATCAAAGTTGCTGGCACTGAGCGCCACTGCGACCGGGTAGTTCTGCACATCGCCCTTGATGTTGGCGCCGGTCGCGGAGGTGTTGAAATTGATGGCTCTGTAATAACGCCATTTGGAGAAATCTTGCGCCACAACATCGGACATCAGGAGCAGCAGAACACAGATGCAGATCAAAGCGCGCCTGAACCTATCAATGGCATGTTGAATCCAGATCAAAACAATTTTCATCGTATTTTCTTCAAGTCTTTTGCTCGCAGGTATACTGGAATGATTACAACTCCTTCAATCGAATACTGCGAAACCGTACTGCTATGATCTTTTCGTTCTTGCCAGCCCCCTGCACCTACAGGCCAATAAACCTCGAATTCACTTGACCCTTGCTGCCCACCGTATGCTCTGCGCAACCAGTCGCCGGTAGTTGGAATTCTCAAAGGCTTGCCGACCATGACCGAGTTGGATGTAGACGACACGCGACTGACCTTCCGTGCGAGTCCACGCCAGCGGTTTGCCACTCTTCGGGTGGTTGGTCGTGAGCAGCGCTGTCACATCCGGCCGTACGCGAAAGCCCCAGTAAATTTCATCGCGAATGGTGAAATCGTTGAGCCCTGCGGTGATGGGATGATCTTTGGCGACGATCAGGACAGGGATGTCCACGTCGTGCTGATAGCCGACCTCCGGCGTGACGCTGCCGCTTTTGTCACCCTCCGGGTATCGGCCTCCAATGATGCGCTCATAATCCGGCCAATGCTGATAGGACACCAATGCGTGATGCAACACGACCAGACCAAGTCCTTTGTCGAAAAGCGAAAGGAACCTCGCCTTCTGCTCATCGGTGATGCTCTTTGGCATATCATAAAGCACCACGACGTCGTAGCTGAGCAAGTCCAGGCGCTCATAAACGCTGGCGTTTGTCTTGTCGTGCGAAGCGGTGGTAAAGGTGATTTCCGTATTATCCTTAAAGAGTTTGAAGAAGGGTTCTGTCTCAAAGCCGTGTCCGCCTGTGACAATGAGCACCTTGAGTTTTGTGCCGCTTTCGGCGGTTGATGGCGCGCCGCACATCAACGTCACCAGTAACAGAACACAGAGTATTTGGATTTTCATAATCAGAATCCTCAGATTAGCGGTTTGATGTTCAAGCCTCAAAGGCGGGTCACATTGTTTCTTGTGTCCGCCTTAGCGTTGCAAGTCGCCTTTCTCCGCGATACCTGGCTCGTCCAGCAATTGGATCGAAGAGGCCGGACCAAGATCAGGGTTTGTCCATTCGCGCAACCCCCAGACGACTTTTTTATCCCGCGTGATTTCGATGATTTGCACGACGCTTGGCCAGTCTGCTTTTTTCACGCTGCCGACCCAGTTGCAGATTACTGTGTTGCCGTTTGCCAGCCGATTCACCTCCTGCACAGTGTGCAGAGTAATGCCTGGCAGATCGTTTTTATTGATCTCCCAGACAGTCTCGCCTTTTGGGTTGACCTCGCGGACATAGCCGAGTTGATTGCCACTGATCAGGGTGTTGCCGTTTTTCAGGCGCACAGCCGCCCAGCAAGACTTCGCCTCAACTGACCAAATCTCTTTGCCCTTGGTGTCGTACTCGACCACTTTACCCAGATCCATGTGCGGCACCAGAAAAGTTCCTGCCTTTGTCATACGCACGTGGCGGAATTGTCCATGTACGTTATCCGGCCTGCGGGTTTGAAGAATCAGTTCGTTCTCCACCTGGTTATTCTTTTTCTTCATCAAAATGAGCCTGGCAGGGTTCCCACACTGCATGAACAAAACTTTATCCTTGCCAATCGGCTGCACCGAATGGATCTCTGTGCCAGTTGGGGCGTCGTAATTCCAGACGACCTGCTTCTCTTGGTTGACTTCTGTAACCCCATGCTTGCGGGCGAAGATGATGTTACCGTTTGAGAGCATCGTGGCGTCAACAAAATAATTGTCCTTTTCAGAGATGGTGTAGGTCCAGGCTACCTTTCCATCGCGGATAATGTGCATGGTTTGCAGGGGCTTGCGTGTATCCCATTGACCGCAGTACAGAAACGGATGTTGCGCCAGCCCCTTGCCGGGGAGGGGAAGTAATGGGGTTGCCGGCGCATTCTCTGGATTCGTTTGTGCCGTCTGGGAAGTGGTGTTTGCGACCGGGTTGATCGCAACCTGGAATTCTGCCAACAGGGTAGGGAAGCAGGCGCTTCCCAGCCCGAATAGGCCGATTAGTAGCGCTTTCAATTTTATGAATTTCTCCTTTCTTTAGCCAAAGCCAGGTCTGTCATCTACCATTTGAGAACCCTTCTAGGGCTTCGGCAGAGCACTCAATCCTTTCACGCCCTTTAAGTCTAAGCGGAAGAGCCCTCCCTTCGACGTCCTCTCCTCTCCGATTGCTCCCGTGATGTATAACTGCTCAAGATTTGGTCCACCAAAGGCAACATTACTGGTTGTCAGATTGCCACCAGGGTAGCGTCGCAAAAGCTTGCCTGTCGGACTAAGTACTTGCACCTGGCGCATCCCGTAATGCGCAACATATAGATTGCCGTCTCGATCCAGGCAGATGCCGTCGGGTTGATTATCAATCTGCTCTCCCTCTTTGGTCGGCAGGTTCGCAAAGACTTTCATGGGCCCTAACTTGCCCGGAGCCAGCACCTCATATACAAGGATGCGGTTATAATTACTTTCCCCGACCAGCAAAGACTTACCATCCGGACGCAGCACAATGCCGTTAGGGAAAGCCAGCCCTTGCGCCACCAGATGGGTTTTGCCCATCTTATCAACATAATGGACTGTGCCTATGGGGTTCTTCTGATTGGATCCACCAGGATCTGTAAAGTAAAAGCCGCCTTTCGGATCGAGCGTCAGATCGTTTGGCGCGCGTAGCGGCTTGCCGTCGCATTCGGAAGAAGCCTTGCCGAGGATGCTGCCTTTAGCGTCAAGCCGTAGTACCGCATGCTGGCTCCCGTCGCAGACCAGATGCGTGCCGTCAGCCAGTATCTTATGGCCATTTGGAGCGCCCGTCTTTGCCCAGACAACCGCCTGGCCATCGCCGGTAATGCGATAAATCGTGCCATTATAAGTATCAGAGATATAGGCAAGACCAGTGCGGTCGAAGACGACCCCCTCGGTATACCCTGGCACTTCAACGACCTTCGTGAGTTTTGCGTCCTTCTCTGCGGGTAGATTGCTCATGGATAAAACTCCTAGAATCAGGGTCAAAGTAGGCAGAAAAAAAATCATTTTCTTATGATACTCCTTATTAAAAAATTAGAGACGAGCGCGCCTCTCACTGGCGGAAAATGTTACGGCTCAAAAGAGTAAAAAGGAACTACCTGATATATCAACTTGAGCTGCACACTGATATGAAATATCAAGCCAGCCTTGACAGCGTAAGGACGCAAGAGGAGGAGATGAGAAAAGTCTGTAAGGTTTGGAGTCCCGCCTCAAGTTCTCTGGAAAAATATTGATCCAACCTTTTGCATTCATCGCGCAGAGCAAAAGAATCTTGTTTTGTAGCTTTTTCTCGCGTGAGCAATTGTCTTACTAATTATTCAATGAACATCAGGCGCAATATTACGACTGCTAAGCCTTCCGCAGCGGGTACTCCAAACTTTGCTCCTTGATTTGCGCAACTACTTAATTTCGAACTGAGGTTATCACACCTGTGAACAAGTGCATTTCTACACAGCAAACTTAGCTACTGCATCCTCATTCCAACTCACACCAGTACCTGTCGAGCCACCTACCATTGCCAGACCTTTTTCGATTTGTAAGGGTTCTGCCATGATAGGATTCCACCAATCTGCATATTCGAGCCAATGGGCTGTTGGGGTGACACACAGGAGTTGTGCGCTAATCTCCGGCCACAGGTGATTAGACAAACGGATCCCCCTTGTCTGGGCAAGTGCTGCTGCGCGCATCCAGCCGGTGACGCCACCGATCTTCATAACATCTGGCATCATGAAGTCCGATGCCTGTGCGTCAATCGCATGCTGCATGTCGAGCGTGCCCCACCAGTTTTCTCCACACTGAATCGGTGTCTTCGCCTCTCTTGCGACCAGCGCATGTCCGATGTAATCGTGAGCCAGCGTTGGTTCTTCGACCCAAGTGAGCCCTTCGTCATCAAGCACACGCATGCGTTGCACAGCATCAGTGGGCGTCAGGCATTGGTTGTAGTCAACCATGATGGCAATGTCATCGCCCACCGCTTTTCGCATCGCACGGATCACCGCTACATCTTGCTGTATCGTAGGATAACCAATCTTAGCCTTGATGCCCTTAAAGCCGCGACTCACCCAATCTTCAGCCACCTTCACGGAGCCTTCGACGCCATCGTAGCCCACTGCGCCATAGGCGGGGATGGGTCTGTCAACTCCGCCCAGCAAACCTACCAGAGATTTGCTGCAACTGCGAGCCAGCGCATCCCACAGCGCCATGTCTATGGCGGCAAGCGCGATTCCTACTAATCCCTGAGTACCGAGTAGTCGGAAACGCCTGGCGAGTTTCTGTTCAATTTCTGCCGGAGCAATCGCATCACCTTGAATCAAGGTTTCGAAATTCTGAATCAACTCAGCAGTCGGTTTGAGCGCTGCCTTCATATAGGTAAAGACGACGCTGTGACCGACAATTCCTTCTTCGGTAATTGCATCGGTCAACACGAGTGGTGATTCAGAGACCACACCGCTGGCTGTTTGATGTGGGTGCTGCATGGGCACACACACCGCGCGCACTCTGAGTTCGCGTAGCTTCGGTGTTGGATCAAGGCGATTCGGGAGATGAAACTGATTCCTCATAATGGATTTCCTTAGTTTCCGCGCAAGTTCATCAACCCTGCTGCCAGGGTCTATTGATTTCTCAGGTTCTTGAACTCAAGTTCCAACCCGTATTGCTCAACCCATGAAGAAATGCGATCCGGGGAATTTATTTAATCCGTTGAATGAGACTATCCGGCTTGGTACGATTGGGATCAATCCCACGAACGACGGAATCAACACCATAACGGACGTGCTGTCGCATGGCGCGATCGGCGGCCTCCGGATCGCCTGTACTAATTGCTTCGATCAAGTCGCGGTGGAATCTGGGAGGCATCGGCGGGCGCCCAGCCGCAATATCATATAGCCAGTTAAAGATCAGAACGTGATTCTTTTCGATCGCTTGTTGAAGCGCGCGGCAGCCTGTGCACTCAGCAATTCTCAGATGGAACTGTAAGTGATAGCTTTGCACTGCGAAAAGAAATTCCGCATCATTGTCGCCACTTGTGCAACGGTTGTAGAGTGCATCCATGTGCTCGGCCATCCTCTCAATTTCCAGCCGCTCCCGAACCGTTGCTCTTTCGGCAAAAAGCCTTGCGGCTTGCGATTCGAGCGCTTCACGTACTTCAACACGCTCGCGGATCTCCAGAGCGGTCGGCAGGCATACACGCGTGCCGATCCGCGGTCGGCTTTCTACCAGACCTTCGCTTTCCAGGCGCTGTAGTGCTTCAGCCACAGGCAGCAGACTCATGCCAAGTTCGGTTGCCAATTTGCGTCGTGACAAAGCCGTGCCAAGGGCAAGTTCACCTTTAAGGATTCGGTCACGAATCGAGAAATAGGCGCGTTCCGAAAGACTTACCGATTCATTGGTACCAAAGATATGTGAGCCGATTGTAGCCATAGGCCCCCTAAGATGTCCAACATCGTCGCAATTGTCAAGCGGTATTCTAATCTGATATATCAAAAAATATCGAGTGGGTTAATTATATCTCTCTAAAACGCCGCCAAATTGATATTTTAATCTTTCTATAATGGGCTATACAGGTTTCTTTTACCGTGCTGTGCCACAGGCAGATAGCCTTGCCGTGTGGTATTACATGACTTCTCAGGATGAGAACCGCCAAGGCGCACGCTGCTGATAAACAACGCGACCGCTGCTAGAACTGTGAAGGCGGAGACCCCCGCAAGCGACACAACCAGTATTCGGCTTCGTAAATTCCGAAGGGAGAATCAGCTAATCAAACTATGCTGGCTCAAATATAACCTCATTTCCCTAAGCACGTTCAATTCAGCTTATAATTATTCAAGACAGATCGCTTCATTCAATGCTCTACTGGAACCGGGCTAGACTGCTTTTCAGTTTGCGGTAAGGCGCTGGCCAGCCTGGATTATCCTGGTGAGGAAACGCAAGATTTCCTGTTAACGCTCACAAATTAGTGATATATCACCAATGTGAAAGTTTCAACACTTGACAGTAACTCTCAATGAGAGTATTTTCCAGCTACCGCCGCTTATGTTTACGCACGGTTTTGACTGTAGGTTTATGATAGACCGGGGAACAAGTAAGCGCTAAATCTCTATAGCTTCTTTCAGTCGGCAGCTTAGCGGCGTGCGCTTTCAGTAGGCAGTTCCCGACGATTATAAATCGGTAGAATAATTGATTCATCAAAGTCCGTTATGAATTCTCATACAATAACGGTTCAAAACAATTGGAACGATAAGACTATGACGACCGCTACTTTAGAAACGTCATACCGTCAAGATCTTCGTTCATCGCCATGGCAGCTTGGATTTAAGAAGATAGACAAGAGTTAAAAAACACCAGATGGATTTAACGCAGGCCGCGTTTGAGATGGTCAGAGTACGGGCAATCGCTGTTGTTTAATCATATTCCTCACTAAAAATGACAGTGGAATTGCCGATGTAGATTTTCAAACTACCATCGAGCGCCCATAATCCATTCAACTTCATAAACCACGGCACTTGGCGTCTGTAAGCTGTCACTTCAGGCTGGCTCATCGTAAAAGCACGATGGGCGATCTGTTTCGCTTTGCACACCTATAGGAGGTAGGATAATTATGAAAAGGAGAGGAATCTCAATTATGAAAAGATCTCAGGCACTAAGGAGAAGAGTTCATCAGACCATTTCCCTGATGATCGGCATTGCTTTGCTCTCGACGATGGGTGTCGCTCAGGATTTCCGAGCCACACTCACTGGCCGCGTTCTCGACACTTCGAAGGCGGCAATTCCGAATGCCAAGGTTCAGGTGAAAAACCTCGGAACCAATGAAGTCACTACCGTCACCACAGATGATGAGGGGAACTATAAAGCTCCCTTCCTCAACCCTGGAAACTATACTCTGACGGTTGAAGTTAGCGGTTTCAAGAGGTTCGTCAGAGAGGGCCTTGCTTTGAGCATCAGTCAAGTGGCGACGATTGATATTACACTCGATCCTGGCGCCATCACCGAACAAGTAACGGTTCAGGGCGGAGCGCCTTTAATCGAATCGGCAAACGCCGATCGCGGCGGCGTTATTGATCGTCAGAGTGTTGTCGAACTGCCGCTCAATTCCCGCAACCCCTTCATGCTCGGTACGCTCACGGCGGGTGTCAATTTCAACGGCGCAGCCATCTGGCAGCGCCCCTTCGACAACGGCGCGATTGCCGAATGGACGATCAATGGCAGCCAGGCGCGCGGCAATGAATTCCTGCTGGATGGCGCGCCGAATAACTCACAGGCTGGTGGCAATAACATCGCCTATGTTCCACCTGTGGACTCTGTTCAAGAGTTCAAGATTATGACCAACACCTACGATGCCCAGTATGGTAAAACCACCGGCGGCATCATCAATGTCTCGCTGCGAAGCGGTACCAACGCTTTTCACGGCACCGTCTACGAATTCGCCCGTCGCAACGAGTGGGATGCCAATGACTTCCGCAACAAGTCCAGAGGAAGATTGGCTGATGGCAGTGAAGTGGCTCCGCGCTCTGGTCATTACCTGGAC
>JANMSG010000662.1:0-3904 GCA_031389065.1 Acidobacteriota bacterium
GATAAAACGCCAACCGAAAACAGAAACCAGAAAACCAAACCCGCTCTACTGCTTACTGCTTACTGCTTACTGCCTACTGCCTACTATTCTTCCCTTTGCTCTGGCGCAATCGGGAAGACCTCTGCCACAGACACAGAAACCGCAAACTCAAAAGTCTGGTGCGCCGCCTGCTCAAGAGACTCGTCCGCGTCGCGCCACGGGTCAGGAACAAGAGGATGATAAACCGCTCAAGCTGTCTGCGGATTTGGTCACCGCGATAACTTCTGTGACAGACCCTGCGGGAAATCAAATTAACAATCTGACGAAAGATGACTTTGTCATTTACGAAGACAATAAGGAGCAGGAAATTTCCACTTGCTCTCGCGATGGGCAGATGCCTTTGCGTCTGGTGTTCCTGTTCGACACTTCGACTTCGATTCGTTCGCGTCTCGATTTTGAGCAACGCGCTGCGGCACAATTCTTCCGGCACTTGCTTAGACCCGGCGATATGGCTGCCATTATCAGCGTGGCGACCGACGCCAGATTAGAAACGCCTTTCACCTCGGATATAAACCGGCTCGTCAATACGCTTGCAAATTTGCAGGCGCAAGGCGCAACGGCTCTCTACAATGCGATGTCGCAAGCCGCGAAATATCTCAGCAAGGAAGAAGGGCGTCACGTTATGGTGGTATTGTCTGACGGCACGGATACGGCTTCGGGTATCACGCTGGCGCAAGCCCTCAAAGAGGTTCAAAAATCCGACACGGTAATTTACAGCGTGCATTCAACAGGCATTGCGCCTTCGCTCAATGTGCAGGATTTAGCTGGCGAATTCGTAATGAAGGCGATGAGCGAAGACACCGGCGGGCGATCTTTCTTTCCGCCAATCTACGAGGATGCGAAGAAAGAGACCCGCGATCTTGACGAAATTTATAAACGCATAGCCGCAGAGGTTCGCGCTCAATACGTGCTGACCTATTACTCGAAAAACGATACCCGCACAAAGACGTATCGAGCGATTCGTGTTGAGGTGAAACGACCGGGCCTGCAAGTGCGCGCTCGCAACGGCTACTATACCGTGAAAGATTAATGTCGGATGAGCAAGGCATTGAGACGCGGTCAGAGACTGCAAGAGAGAAAAGTATAAACAAATAATTGGTCTTAGTTCATGATGATCAGGTCTGTGTTCATCAAAGAGGTCCCCACAATATGCGTAACTTGATCAGGTTTTCCGTCGCCCTCTGTTTTGCCTTTGCGGTAGTGCTGCCGTCCTTTAGCAATGCAAATCACGCCGCGAATCGAAAAAAGAAAGATATGTACAACAAATCGCAAACCAGAGACGAAGCCTCACTTCGCGCTCGCGCCGAAAAACTCCACCGCGAGTCCTTGGTCATAGACACTCACAACGACATCACCACGCCGATGATAGAGGAAGGGTTTGATTTAGGCATGGATGGGACAGACCCGAAAGGAAAAATCAAAACCCATACAGACCTCAAACGCATGAAAGCTGGTGGCTTGGATGCAGAGTTCTTCGCCATTTACGTTGATAAAATATTCGTCAACAAAACGACTGCCGAAGGTGGCGGCGCGGCGCGGCGCGCGCTCGATATGATTAGCCTGATTGATGAGCAAGTGAGGAAACATTCGGATGTTTTAGAAGCCGCGACAACAGCCGAAGACATTCGCCGCATCGCCAGGCGCGGCAAGATTGCCGCCTTGATGGGCATCGAAGGCGGTCACGCTATCGAAGACAGTCTCCATGCGTTGCGGATGTTTTATAAACTCGGTGTGCGTTATATGACGCTCACCCATACGAACACCAACAACTGGGCTGATTCGGAAGCCGATCTCAACAATCCAAATGTGAAGCATCACAACGGGCTGACGGATTTCGGGCGCCGGGTTGTGGGCGAGATGAATCGCTTAGGCATGATGGTTGATATTTCTCACGTCGCAGACAAAACATTTTACGACGTCATAGAAACCACCAAAGCGCCGGTCATCGCTTCGCATTCTTCGTGCCGCGCACTTGCCAATCACACGCGCAATATGACAGACGATATGTTGCGCGCCGTCGCACAAAACAAAGGCGTCGTGATGATCAATTTTTACGATGGCTTTCTGGACTCCCGCAAAGCCGAAATCGCCATGCGTCGTCGCGCCATGCAGGAAGACTTGAACAAGAAATACCCGAACGATGCCAGACGCGCCGCTGAAGAGATGAAGAAATGGAATGAAGCCAATCAAATCGGGGCAACCCCTTTTTCCACATTGATGGAACACTTCATACACGTCATCAAAGTCGCAGGCATAGACCACGTAGGCATAGGCTCTGATTTCGACGGCGTTCCGGGATTGCCCGAAGGTATGGAAGATATATCGAAGTTGCCGAATCTGACGATTGAGTTGATGAAGCGCGGGTATTCTGATGCAGACATCAAAAAAGTTTTAGGCGAAAATTTGTTGCGCGTGATGTCGCAAGTCGAGAGGGTATCGCGCCAGATGCAGGCGACGGAGGCTGGCAAGAATTAGCTTTTTATAGAGGTAGCGATTGTAAGATTCAGAATACGCCAAGAGTTGAAATTTACATAACGCGTAACTTGTGTGGACTACCAACATCCTTTCACCCGAATTTGCCTCGATCACTGATGAAATCAAGGCGCGTCTTTGTCGGGTTAATCTCTACCTGAAAACCAGGAATGCAAGCTTGGTTTGCCGTCGCTGTGGGATTTCCAAACCGACTCTCCGACTCTGGGTTCTCCGTTATCGGAAAGACGGCATTGAAAGTCTGCGCTCAAAGAGCAAGCGACCTGCCAAGACTCCAGAGAAGAAAATCACGCCTCAAATCGAGCAGTGGGTAATGGCTTTGCGCAAACGTCGCCTCGGCGCTCGGCGCATTTGGAGCTTCAAAAAGTGAAAGGATATTGGTAGTCCACACCATTTACCTCGGGGCGCTTTTATTTTCAACCTGAAGGCTTCGGTCAGTGATGATCATGCCGAGCATGGCGTCTGTGATTATCCCGATCGTTATCATCGTCGTTGTGGTGATAGCTGTTACTAGAGAACCATCGCAAGCAGTCGTCGCAGAAGTTCCGGTGCTCGCGGCGGTGCTTGGCCTCCAAATAGCGGTGGAATCTTTTATGTCTAATCCGGTCTTCCCGATCGTCGATTCTGTTGTACTTATGATAGCTTCGGTGCTCGCTCGCCAGGGCGCGGTGGAATTGACTGTGGTGGTTCCGGTTGCGGGAATTCCGCCTATCATCGTCTTTTCGTGACGAGCCAGCCAGGGTTGCAAACGACAGCATCATCACGATACCTATGGCGATCACTGCTGCTCGTAGAAGGGGGATACGCTGTAATAAAACGGTCATACTCAAATTCTCCTTATAAGACTAAATTACTACCTTTATCGGTAGTCTGCTCACACACTGATAGTAACGGATATGTTCATCCGTAGTTTGTGACTTATCACACAGCGCGGATGTGAGATAAGTTATTAGTCGAATCCTCTGTAGTGGTGTTCTTGGAGCGTGAAAGAAGAATTCAATAAGTTCGGAAATCTAATCGTTATCTACGAGTTCTGGAAAGTTTAGTCGAAGACCTTCGAACCAGAGGCAAATAGGATTTATCCGAATTTGAGCGGGAACGGCAAATGGAAGCATCCTGTTCACAAACAATTCAGGCAACAGGTCTTATTGTGAAAAGCGGCAGACCTGACACCACTGGGCACTTTTTCAATAGGCGCTGATACGAACCGGTTAGGCGCTTGCAGCGAGGGTCTGAACTTCTGGATTGTGCTGAGCCCATCAGGTATACCGGATAAGCTATAGCTCTCCTAGATGATTTGTGGAGCAGGTGAGGTAGCGTAGACTGTCTAGTCTGCGCCAGTCTTGCGCCGAGAATGACTTGAAAAGCCAGCGGG
>JANMSG010000690.1:0-1906 GCA_031389065.1 Acidobacteriota bacterium
GCGAATGCGGGCGACAGCAAAAAGCCCAATGGCATTAAGTTAAGAAAAATCCGTTTTTGAGTCTTCAATGGATTCAACTACTTGCCTTGCACTAACTTTGTGATTCCGCGTCGGTGAATCCTTAACTTAATGCCATTGGCATAAAGCCCCGTTCGTCAGAGCGGGGCAGATTGGAAAGCAAATTTTCCGTAGCCCGCGAAGCGGGTGATAGAGGATTGGCTATCACCCGCTTCGCGGGCTACACTTAATCTATCCATGCGTTTCCCAGCGCTCAGCTACGCATCGCACTGGGCTTTATGCTTTCACCTGCTAACGCAGGCTCTTGGAACCGCAGACAATACAAGGTTAGTCCAAGGTAACTTCACAGCTTCACTTTTAAGATCAGCGGATTTTGCAGCTTCTCGTCAGGCGCAAGCTTTCCGTTGTCATCAACCTTTCCCCATTGACTGTTGGCAATGAAATAGAAGGTGTCTTTGACAATCGCGCCAAGCGTAGGCTCATCAAACAAAGGGTTGTTTGCTTCGATAACGGCAAACTTTTTGAATTGCCTGAGGTCAGCCGATAGAGAAACGCGAACAATACGATTCGGAGTCACGCCGTTTTGCGTCGCAACCAAACTGCCTTTGTAAAAATAGAGCCCGTCAATTCCATGCAACGTCGCATTCAGCGGAGGCGTAAGATAAACCACTTTCTTTGTGTGCACATTAAGATGAAATATGCCTCTGGCGTAATCAGCCATAAACAGGTGCTTTTCATCATCGGAAAACGTCAAGCCTTGAGGCGAGACAAACCAATCATTTTCAAGGAACAATTCCAATTCGTCCTTTTGCGAACGAATCACGTAAAGGGCTGGTGTCAGGCTGTCGGTAGCAAAGACATCGCCGCCCGAGTTCAAAGTCAAATCGCCGAGCGCGTGATGTGCAGGCGCATTCGGCAGAATATATTTTTTGATGAGCTTGCCCGTGTCTAGATCAAATTTGAAAACGCCTGAAAAACCTTCCTCCTCTTTTTTGAAATTTATCATCTGAGAGAATGCCGAACTCGCTACCCAAAGATGACGGCGTTTCGCGTCAACTTTTATACCCAGCACAGACCACAAGCCGTCTTGTTGATCGGCAAAAGTTTTCGTCGCGCCGTTTTTGTCTATGCTTATGATTTTTCGTTTGTGAACGCTGCTGACATAGAAAGATTGCATTGTCGGATCATAAGCAACAGACTCCGTGACCAATCCTTTTTCATCAACTGTAAACGCGGGTTGGCTTTTGACTATGGGAGTTTTATTGCTCTCAAACTTTTTTAATAAAGCTTTGAATTCATCGGTATTTGTAAGCGGCTCGAAATCTTTTCCTTTATCAATGGCGAAAACCAAGCCCAGGTCGGCGAGTTGATTGAGCGCCTTGAGAGCTTCTGTTTTATTGTCCAGCAAAGTTTGCAGAGCCGCGATGTTGTAAATCAATCGCGGATAATTCGGCACCAGTTCCGCAGCTTTTTTGAAGTTCTCAAGAGACGCAGTAAAGTCTTTCGCTTTGTATGCGATGATTGCCTGCTGTTGATAGTCATTGACGGTTTTGGCTTTTTCAGTTTGAGCGCCAAGCTTGGTTTGAAAAGAGAGCGCGACAAAAAAAATAGCAGTGATAAGGGTAATCTTTTTGTTAGTCACAAAGCGATAATGAAAACATGAATCCATGAAAACTCTCCTGGTTTGATGAAAGATTGATTTGTGTTTTGATAAGTTTGCTAAAGCGCAGCTCGAACAAGTTTGCAACTTGCCCTGATCTGAAATTTTACCGGCTGGGGTTTTGTACAGTCGCTCTCTGACCAATAAATTATGCCGTCAGAGAACGACTGTAAATCGTTTGAACCACTTGAAGATTGCTCTCAATTAATTTTCGGCGTTTTGTTTGGC
>JANMSG010000700.1:0-2525 GCA_031389065.1 Acidobacteriota bacterium
CGTTGCCGCAACGATTCGTCATGCGCTGCACATCCAAGTAGGTGTATTGCTCGTCGCGATAATAGACTGCCACCTTGTCGCCTCGACCCTCTTCGATGTTGTGGTCAAGAAAGTAGGTCGCCATATTGAATTTTTCTGGGAAGGAGATTGTCATAGCCAAGACTCGTTTCTAATGAAGGATTATTTTTTATACAAGCAAAAGCTTTACTTAGCTTTCCCAATCCGGCTTGTATGTGGGATTCCATCTGATTTCAGTATCATTTCGATCATCGCACATTTCCAAGATTCCTAAGTCAACCATTTTCCATATTACGGTATCAATAATGCTACCTACAGGACTAATACTCCAATACATACTCTTTGGAAAACGATTACCGGGTTCAAGAAGTCCCAAACAGCAGGCAACTATATCTATCACCCCTTCTATTTCGACCCAGTCTGACAGCTCAGATTTTAAATTTAAATACATATTTTGGGCGAATGTTCCTACTGCCAGGTCGCGTAGAATTCACAAACCGAATCGCCACGTCCGCAGCATCGCGTGTGCGTGACGCGGGCGTTTTGCGCGCCGCATAATTCGATAGCGCGGTGAAAATATGCCGTGCCGCTTATGCAATAACTGATGGGCGGCGCGTCTTCGTACTCTATTTTCAGAAGACCCGTATTGTCGTTCATGATCTCATAGGTAGCGATACCGAAATCTTGATAAGAACGATGAATCAAGGCGGTTTGGGTTAAAAAGCCGTGAATGTCAGGATTGAGCAGACTGCTAAAAGGACCAGATAAACTTGAGGTTGCGGAAAACTCTCCGAGTTGCGTCAGTATCTCTTCCCGATCGCCGCCAAGCTCGTCCGCTATCGCACTATCAACGCGGTCAAGCGTCGCCAGTGAATACCAGTTGTCTATTTCGATTTCGGCAAGCGCCAAGCGGTCTTCTTCAGGGAGACTGGCAACGATTCGCACCCAGGCGTCTGCCCCATGATTTAAAACAATAAAAAGAAAGCGCGCACGCAACAGTCCGCCTTTGATGTGCATACGGGCATGAGCTTGCTGTGGCGAGTGCATGATGAATCTCCTGTCGTGTAAAATCCGTGAGGCCAAACCGCAGCGATTATAACACGAAAAGGAAAGGTCTATAGAAGCCACATGAAAAAATCAATCGAACAAATCAAACAAGCAAAAACATCGCCTATGAAAAAGAATCAACTGAACAAATCAAACCTGCGAAATGCTCAGCCGAAAGAATCACTTACACAAAAAAAGCAACTCAAAAAATCCGTCGCCAGAATAAATGTCCGTGTTTCAAACCCATTGCGCGAAGGTTCTATCACAGATGTTGCGGGCATCTGTGTCGGTCACGCGCACAACTTGAAAGCGCGAACCGGCTGCACGGTCATCTTATGCGAAGCGAGTGGCGCGGTCTGCGGTGTTGACGTAAGAGGCGCAGCCCCCGGCACCCGCGAAACCGATTTACTCGATCCGAGTAATCTTGTCGAGCGCGTTCACGCAATTGTTTTATCGGGCGGTTCCGCCTTCGGACTTGATGCGGCATCGGGCGTGATGCGTTTTCTCGAAGAACGCGGCATAGGCTTCGATACAGGCGTTGCCCGTGTGCCAATCGTTCCTGCCGCCGTGATTTTTGATCTGGCAATCGGCGACGCCCACATTCGCCCGGACGCCGAGATGGGCTATCAAGCGTGCGTCAACGCCTCGAATAAAACCATCGAAGAAGGTCAAGTGGGCGCGGGTGCAGGCGCGATGATCGGCAAGATTGCAGGAATGAATTACGCATCAGAGGGCGGCATTGCGACGGCTTCTCTGAGACTCGCTTCGGGGGCAACCGTCGGCGTATTGGTTGTGGTCAATGCTTTCGGAGACATCGTTGATCCGGCGAGCGGAAAAATCTTAGCCGGTGCGCGCGCGCCTCGCGGTCGCGGATTTCTCAACACACAACGAATCATTGAACAAGGCGACAAGCGGAATTCCTCCGTTGCGAAAACAAAAAACCAATCGAAGTTAGCAGCGCATCCTTTTTCCGCCGCTGTATCAAACACCACACTTGCCGTCGTAGCGACTGATGCCGCACTCACAAAAGCGCAGGCGCGCAAAGTCGCAAGTATGGCTCACGACGGATTGGCACGCGCCATCAAACCGATTCACACGATGTTTGATGGCGATACCGTTTTCGCTTTATCCACAGGAAGTATCCAAACAGATGTGACAACGATTGGCGCAGTAGCGGCTGAACTTCTGACGCGCGCAATCGTTCGTCTGGGGCGCAAGACAGAACACAGGAATATGACAGAAAGAAGAGCAAAACCTACGAAGATATATGGAACCAGCAAGGCTGCGAGCTAATCATCATCCGACCCGCGCAGGCACACCTACATACACCAAGATAATGCTTGACAGAACATCGGCCGCGAGCGTATTTTACCTTCTGGTTAATTAACCGGAAGGTGAAATACAAATTATGTCCACTGATCGCCTCAGCACCACTTTCGCGGCACTCGCCGATTCCACAC
>JANMSG010000701.1:0-5455 GCA_031389065.1 Acidobacteriota bacterium
GCGAATGCGCCCGGCTCTTTCAAGCCAATACAGTGCATTCTCTTTGTCGCCTAACATAGCGTAATGGTACGCGAGCATATAGTTACCCTCATCATCGGGAGTGGTTTTAAAGTGTTCTATCCAAAATTTGTGAAATCCACGCCAGCCATCGCGCGCAAAGGCTCTTCTCAACGGGTGCGCAGTGTCCGGGATGTGTGCAAGTTGATCATCAATCACTTCCGCATACATCTGCTTTTGAGTGTGAGATAAATTCAAGACACTGTGCGCTTTGAAAACTTCTTTATCGAGTTCAAGTGTTTTGCGACACTGTGCGATTGCTTCATCATAGCGGTTGGAGAGATAAAACACTTCGCACAGGTCGGCATTGATTGATAAAGATAACGGGTCAATTTCGAGAGCTTTTCTTAATTCGACTTCAGCTTCTGTAAAACGCGCGCGGATCATCAAGTTAGTCGCGTACCACTGGTGTGCCGGTGCATAGTTTGCGTTTAGCTCGATGGCACGCTTGAATTCTGCCTCCGACTCGTCCCATCGCCAATGATGAAGGCTCAGAATAAAAGCCAATACTGAGCGTGCCTCCGCCGAGTATGGGTCGAGTTCGATGGCTTTTCGCCCTAGAGATTCAGCCTCTTTTCCATGAGGCGATTGTGCATGGTCGAATGAATAAATGGCAGCAAGCCCGACATAGGCCAGAGCGAAATTCGAGTCGAGCGCGATTGCTTGTTTGAACATTTCTACAGCCTTTTCAGATGCGCTCTCTTCACGCTTGTTGAAGAAAAACTGTCCTTTTAGATAAGCGTGGTAGGCTTCCGGGTTTTGCGTTGGCTGCTTTGCGATTCGCGCAGTCTCCGTTTCGCTGAATTTGCTTGAGAGTTTGGACGCCAGGCGTAAGGCGAAGGCATCTTCAAGCGACAAGAGAGTTGATTGGTTTTCGTTGAAGCTGTCGGCCCAGAGAGTTGCGCCGTCTGATATGCGAACGAGTTGTGCGTTCACGCGCACGCGCTCACCTTCGCGCCTGATTGTGCCTTCCAAAATTGCATCGACCCCTAACTCGCGTCCAACGGTAATTGAGTCAAATTCTCTCTCGGCGTATTTGCGAGTCGCGCTCGTCGGGCGCACCTTCACCTGGCGCAGGTTGGTCAAGCGCGTAATCAAAGCATCCGGCAAACCGATTGTCATATATTCATCTTCTGCGTGCTTGTCTCCGACATGAGCAAAAGGCAAGACGGCGATTGAGTGAATGGTTGAAACATCATCTGTAGGTAAGGATCTATGCTTTGACAATTGCCATGAAAGAAGCAGAGATCCTGCTAACAACACTGCCGCGACTGCAATAAAGACCAATCTGCGATTGTTGGCTACAAGCGTTAAATGTTTAGCCTTCGCGTCTTTAGTTACTGGGTGCGGATCAGATTCAATTAAAGAGTCTTCGACGTTTGTCTCGTCTTCGATTATTAACACGGAGCGTTTCGATTTTTGTATGACTAGATAATCGTTCGCCGACTCATCTACGTTGGAGACGGTGGCGACGAAGCGGTAGCCGCGCTTCGGCACAGTCTCGATGTACGGACTGTCTGCTGAGTCTTCTCCTAGAACTTTTCTTAACACCGAGACATTGCGTGTGAGTCCGCCTTCTTCGACGAAGGCGTCAGGCCACACCCGCTTCATCAGCGCATCTTTTTCGACGATGTGGCCGCGATGTTCGACCAGCACAATTAAAGTCTCCAACGCCTTCGGGGTGAGCGAAACAGGCACACCATCCTTGAGCAACACGCGCTCGCTGGTATCTAGTCGGAATGCGCCGAATTCGTAGGTCTGCTTTGCTTGCTTATCCATAGGCCGCTGTAAGAACTTTGTCAGAACTATGTAAGAGCCTTGTAAGGACTTCCTGTTGCCTGCCGATGTATTTTCTGCCGTGAGATGAGCCGCTGCAGAGTGTTGAGTTCAGATGGCTCGGACGGCGGGCTCATTCTAATTGAAAGTTGTTTGACGAGCAATACAGAGCGTGGCGGGCGGCTGATGCGGGGCTCTCTGCTTCGGGGGCAGAATGACACAAAAAAGAAGAAGAGAGATAACCATAGAGTTCGAAGAGGTCTTCACGATCAGAAGGCCTCAAAGAGTCGTCACCTCCTGGTGCGCCCGGTGTAACGAGCCTACCTCGCAAGCCACCCCGGATGAGGCGGCAATCAAGACCGGTGTAAGCGCGCGCGCCATCTACCGATGGATTGAAGCCGCCGAAATTCACTTTACGGAAACCGCAGACGGGCGCCTGCTCGTCTGCCTCAACTCACTATCAAGATGATCTCGCAAGAGAGATTACTGTTCTAAAAACAATGCACTCCAGAAGGTTAGACATGGCTATTTATATGGTTGAGCGCAATCTGCCAGGAATTACGCTGGATCAACTCGCTGCTGCTCAACAAGCAGCAATAGAAAAGGGGCAGGAATTCGCGGCAAACGGCAAGGAGGTTCGCTACATTCGCAGCATCTTTGTGCCAGGTGATTCCAAGTGTATGTGTCTGTTTGAAGCGACCAGCCCAGACCTGGTCAAGGAAGTAAATGAAGCGGCACAGATACCCTTCACACAGATCAAGGAAGCTCTCGATTTGACACCTTAGCGCTAGTCTGAAAAGTCGCGAAAAGCAAAAGGATTATGAAATCAATAACGGAAAGGAAGGTATTCCAATGAAACAACGATTCGCTAATCGAAAAAAGACCAGGCTCCACTTCAGCCTCACCCTTCTCTTACTAGCTGTTGTGTGGCTCGGTGTTGTGCCATCACTGACCGACCGCGCAGCCGTCGGCGCAGATGCACTTGCGGCTGGGCATGCCTTGACTGACTCCTCACAGGCCCGCGTGGAGGTGGGTCAGCAGGCCATCGCCTTCAGTTTTGCCGAGCGCAACAATCTTCCCCATGGTGTGGCCGCAGATGCGCTCCACATCTTTGTAACCGAGTCTCTGAATGGGCGCGTGGCGGTTATAAACCGCTTCACGGGGCGTGAGGTCGCAGAGATCCCGCCGCCGCCCGGCGGCTTTCTCTTGCCCTTTGGACTGCGCCTGGACGGTCAGGGAAAGCTTGTGATTCTTGATTCGGGAGGCTTCCCCAGCCCCACCTCTCTCGCCATCCCGCGGGTCTACGTTTACAGCTACACCGCAGGGCGCCACGGTTTCTCTGCCACCTTGCAGCGAAGCGTCATCGTAGCCGTGCCTATCATCTTCAGCGAAGAGTTGGAGGTCATCGCGCCAGACCGCTACGTGATCAGCGATTCCGGGTTTGGCGCGCTGTGGATTATCGAGCCGGATGGAACGGTGGCTCCGGGCATCACCCCGCGCACGCTCAACCCGCAAGACACCATACCCAGTTTGGGAGCTTGCTTCTTCCCGCCGGGGGCGACGGTCGGAGGAATTGCGTTCCGGGCTCCTGGAGATTTCGCGCCCGGAGTCGGCGCGCTCGGCACCGATGGCACCTACTTGTATTTGAGCGGGACGTGCAGAGGAGGCATCTCTCGCGTGCCGCTGGCGGTCTTTTCCGACGGGCGAGCGCCGCACGAGCGCGCAGCGGACATTGAAGACGTATTTGTGCGCCCCGCTGGTGAAGTGGGCACTATGAAGGGGCTGATTTTCAATCGCCATAACCGCAGGGATCCATTCCTGTACGCCTTGGAGCCGTTCAATCTACGAATGGTTCGCATCAACGTAAATACTGGCGAGCGCACAGTGCTGCTCGATGACCCTGTACTATTTAACTTCCCTGTGGGAGCTGCCTTCGTGCCACCCTTTGCTCTGGGTGAGATCGTCGTCTCGTCGGATCAGGAGCATCGGCTCGCCGCCTTGAATGCGGCGCTGACCCAGGATGTGACAACGCCGCCCTTCTTGTTAACCAAGGTCTTTGTGCTGCCCAGCCGGTAATGAGCGAACACAGACCGAGCGGAAGAACAGCTCTTTCGACTCGAGTGGTCTAGCCGTTTCGTTTCCGGAGGCCGCAGGCTACCTAGCTGTCCTGCGGCGAATGGCTCACATTCATCTTGCGCCAGAGCACAAAGGAGGAAGCCAAAATGAGTTCACCGCAACTTACCATTTTCGTCGAACCGTTCGAATCGGGAGCAGTCGTCTATTTGCCGCTTGCGCCCAAGGCTCTAAGTGAACCGAAAAACGGCCAGGTGTCGTTGGTGATCAACATTCGAAATAACGAGAGGGAGACAGTCCGCGTCAAGCAACTGACGGCCTCGTTTAGAACTCACCCGCATATCACACCTACAGTAATGGCGTTGGCTATGGACATCGCTCCATCCGACCTGGCGGGTATCTCATTTGAAACCTCGAACAATATCATAGTGCCCGAACCCGCTCCCGAAGAGATCACGATAAGCATTTTGTGCGATGGATTCATTGATCCAGCAACATTCCCGATGGATTTGCGCCCCTATCAAAGCCCCGTTGCCGGGGGGAGTTATAGCTTTCCGGCCAGCACTGACGATCTAAGAAGCGGCGAATACTGGCTTGGTGGCAGCGCAGCCCATGCGTCTGGGAACGGCACCCAGTTGTTCGGGTATGATATGGGTGTCTACGCTTATGACCCAGCCGCAGCAGTCCCAGGTTGGTCTTACCTTCGGCCAGGCACAGACGGCACTCAGAACGAACATTTCTTCACGTTCGGGAAACCTATTTACGCCATGGCTGATGGCATCGTGATCAGCTTTAAAGACGACATCCCAAACAACACCCCAACCATCCCAAGGACGCAGGACAGAATTGACAACGATCCTGTAGAAGGGAGTCACTTTCGAATTCAACACGGTTTGGAGTTGGTGACCTACGCCCATTTAGATCCAGACTCAATGGACCGGGCGCTTAAACCGGAGCCGATGCAAGACCCCCCGAGAGTGACTCGGGGCCAGTTTCTTGGACGGGCAGGGAACTCAGGTAATTCAACCTCACCACATTTGCATCTTCACGCTATGAAATTCATTGAGTCGTTGTCTGCCGTGGCGGGCAGCAGACAAGAACGACTGCGACCAATACCATTTAGCCGGATAACTGTTGTTGATCGCACCAGGATGGAGCCGCCGGATAGGAATGCACCTTGGGTGCGAGTGGAAGACCGGGGACTGCCCGGGGAACTGCCCACTGTTCAATCGCTGATCTGGCCCGCTGTGGCCGAGCGAACACAGCCCGATCTAAATTTGCAGGAATGGTTTCCCAGGAGAGATCTCCGCACTCGCGTCTGGCTTTCCATACTCGTTCTGACGTTAGCCGTGGCCGCCTTCTTCGTTATTAGCTGGCTCTGGCGATCATGAAGCTAGACAAATAGACGCGCTTCTTTGCTGAGGAGGTAGCTAGGATGGACTTATCCTCTGGCTAGGAAAAGCCCCGCAAAGCAAAAGGATTTCCCTGTGGGAGCTGCCTTCGTGCCACCCTTTGCTCTGGGTGAGATCGTCGTCTCGTCGGATCAGGA
>JANMSG010000706.1:0-12032 GCA_031389065.1 Acidobacteriota bacterium
CCCTTTGGGGCTGACTCCTTAGCTATCACCCTTTATGTCGAACTCACGTTATTTTAAGGAAAGAAGTATTACCTTTTGAATCACCACTCAAAATGATAAAAGCGGCTTAATACTTCTGCTTTAAAAGGAGTTCAAGCAGAAGTATTAAGCCGCAAGTGCGTTATGAAAATGAAAAAAGTTACGGTCAGTTGGGGGCTGGGTAATTTTATAAATGGGCGAGCCGCTTGACTCGCCCGCCTGCTCCTCTTTCGGGGGCTGCTGGGTTTTCTAGCTTGAGGAGAAAAAGCTACATCTTCGATTTTGAACTGCTTGTCGTAGCAGCTGACGTGCCTGTGACCTTACGCGTCAACAGGTGAATTTCTACGCGGCGATTTTGTGCGCGACCTTCTTTCGTAGTGTTATCGGCTACGGGTCTGACTTTGCCGAATCCCAGTACATGCATACGATACAAAGAGATGTTGTGTTTTTCGGCTAAGTAACGACGCACAACCTCAGCGCGTTTTTCGGTTAGCTGATGGTTGTAATTGTCTGAACCTTTGGCATCGGCAAAACCTTGAATTTCAAGTATGAAATTATTTCGGTCTTTGATTTGAGCAGCCAGGTTATCAAGCGCCACTTGCGCTTCGGGACTCAGCTGATAACTATCCAACATGAAATTCACTGTTGCGGTATTTTGCAGAGCATATTTATCAAGGTTCTCGCGCAAATCACCGACATTTTGTTCGATGCCGTCGGCGCGTGTGTTCACCTGATTGGCGCGAGCCAGGGCGGTGTCGGCTTGCGCTTGCGCCCGGTCTGTACGACCACTGACATCCTTGACGCTGTTATTGAGAGCGCCTATGTCTTGAGAGTTGCGGCGCGAGGTCTCTTCCAATTCGCCCGTGCGCTGCTCAAGCGGCGTGACACGCTCGTTGATTTTGGTGCGCGCATACTTTTTCGTGGCACAGGCGGTCGAACTGAAAACTATAAATAAGCTGAGAGCGAATACAGTTGTGATTCTGGTTTTCATAGATTCTTATCTCTCCTGGGTAAATTGGATAAAGTAATAGCTGAGCAACAGATGTACCGCTACGCTAAATGCACATTCCGTGCCTGTAAATTTGCCAAATAAAGAGTGTGAAAAATCGAACAACAACGGGTCAGGCGAAATAAAAGGTAAAGATTACAAATGGGCTATGTAAGATTTTCCCTTCCTGCCAGGTTTCTATGTCTCCTTTGTCAGGCACAATACACAATTGGTTGAACAACCTCATATCAGCACCCCAGCAAAAGTTTTTGGATATATCAATAAAGGTAAACTCGCGGCTGCGATTGGCTTTCCCTTTTGCCTTTTTACTTTTGCCTTACTGCTTCTGTCGTGTAACATCACATATGTCTTGAACATCTCCTACGCTGAATAAAATTTTTATAAGGTGAGAAGTATGCACAAACGATTTATAGTTATCTTAGCCGTTTTTTTGGCTCTCTTGGTTTCACACGTAATTCCTTGCGCGGACATTTTCGTGCCCACTGCAAAGGCGCAAATCGGCGCAGGCGCGCAACGCGCTCCGTCAATTGATATTGATCGAAACGACAATCTATATTTAATGATGTCTGCGGCGACGAAAATGGCAAGCGCAGGCACACCAGGAAGCCAAATCTTTTTCACGCAATCTGAAAATTATGGCGCAAGCTGGGACAACGTTCCGTTTACGCGCAATCTTTCTAACTCGAATGGCGAAGCCTTCGGTCCCGCGTTATTTGTAACCAAAGTAGGCAAACCGAAAATTTACGTTACCTATCACGACAGCGCACCAGGTCCTACGCAAGCGTTTTTGATTCGCACGAAAAAAGGGGTAAAGTTCAGAGCGCCCACCAACATCACACCGCACAATGGTGGTGCCTTCACTCCGCGCATAGCCGTTGATTCAGCCGAGAATCTTAATATCGTTTGGGGTGACACGCTACACGGCGGCTATCGCATAATCTTCACGCGCTCTACAGATTTGGGCTTCACGTTTACAGCACCTGTGGATATTTCTCGTTCAACGGGCAATGCGTTTGAGCCTGAAATTGCGGTTGATCCGAGCAATGGCATCAACGTCGTTTGGGAAGACGACGCGGGAGGCGCAGAAGCGATAATGTTTACGCGCTCGACCGATGGCGGCGCAACCTTTTCAACGCCGTTGAAAATTTCTCAAGGAACAGGCAATGCTTCGGAATCTCACATTGCGATTGACGCTACGGGGCGCACCTACGTCTCTTGGGTGCAGGTGGTGGATGGCAATCTGCAAGCCTTTTTTACGCGTTCGACCGATGGCGGCGCAACTTTTTCAACGCCTGTCAATTTAACCAATGCGGCGAACGCAGAGATTCACAAAGTCTTTCTCACGACTTTCAGAGATGTCGTTTATCTTGCCTACAACAACGATGACGACAGAGTCCATCAAGCGTTTGTTTTGCGGTCAACCGACGCAGGCGTGACATTCGGGCAGCCTGTGCAAATTTCTGACGCCAGCCGCAATCGCGGTCGCGCGCACAGCGTTTCAATGGTTGTTGATAGTCGCGGCACATTGCACGTTGTCTGGATAGACGATTCGTTCCTCGGCAAAGAAGAAGGCTTGCTTTATTACAGTAAATCAGCCAACGGCGGCGAGTTTTCAAAAGCTTCACAGATTCTTGCGTTCATAAGGCTATAAAATATGAAATTGTCTTTGAAAAAAATCATGCTGATGAATTTTGTAGGGCTCTTCGCTTTCGCAATTTCGGCAAAGGCGCAATCGCCTGAAAGCGTTTATACGAGCCTTTCCTCGAAAGTATGCAAGACCCTCAAGGTTTTCAAAGAGGGCGAAGGCTCCGTGCAACGTTGCGTGGGAATCGCCGGCTACAAACTCTTAGTTGAAGAAGGCGATTTGCGAACCACCATCACAGTTGTCACGCCCAACGGCAAGAAGCATCCTTTGAATTACTGGGGTGTGGTCACCCACGCATTCAGCACAGTAGGCGAAAAAGCCGAATGGCGGGTCATCAAAATCAAAGGCAAGCTCGTACCGACTGCTTTAATCGTGCGCGTCAATGCCAGCGAAGACGCTGAGAATTCAGAGAAGATTACTTCCTACCTGGCGGTGGCAAAAATCACTCCGCAAAAAATCTGTGTGACCGACAAGATAAACCCCGGCGCTACGCAAAACGAAGAGGCGCGTAGCGCTGCCGATTCATCGGCGAAAAAATCTTGCCTTGAATGAAATTAAAAAATACCACAGGGACAATAGAATCTTATTGTTCTTTAGCGTCCCTGTGGTTTTAAGTAAGCTGAAATTTTTATTCGAGGATGCCTATCCTCCATCCTCTCTACCATTACAATCGGAACAGATAAGAGAACTTCACGAAAAATTGCCTGCCATCATTGAGGAAACGGTCTTTGGTTCTTACGAAACCGAAATCGTTTCGCGCAAGCGTAGGATCAATGTTTTGCAAATTGCTGTTGTAACCCGCATACAAAGCCGTACCCGGATGCAGCAGGTAGGTCACGAGAAAATCGGTGTTGAAATTCTTGGTGGTTTGTAAAGATGTGAATTCTTGATTCGATAACACCGCGTCGTATTGCAAAATCACGCGCAGAGACAATTCACGGTTGAATTGCCAATTCCATTTCGAGCGTATGATGTGATTGTTGAAAATGCTTGCGCCGTTTGTGCGACTCTGGAGCTTTTCAAACAAGTAGGTGTTGTCAATGACAAGCGGAGTAATCGGGCGTAGCGTGACATTCAGGTTCGCCGTAACGCGGTCTTCAAGCGAAGGCAGTTGCTCCGGCGCGGGAACAAAGTTGACACGCTGTCCCCAACGATATTCGCCTCGCACATTCACTTTTGAAAAATAGTTCGAGTTGAAATTCACGCCTTTGTTTTGGCGATGATATTCGCGTGTTTGCGTCAGCAGAGGGAAATCACTGGGACGCAAATATTCGCTCTCCGGCGCGTAATAAACCGAGAAGCTGGTTTGGCGCACGAAGTCGAATTGCAGAATCGGAATATAGGATTCGTTGAGTTTTGTGCCATCGTGATCCCACGAATGATTCATGATCAGGCGCGGTCCCCAGGAAATAAACCGCTTGCCTTCGGGTCTGAAATCGTAGCGAAAGAAATTATCAACAGAGCGTACGTCGGGTCGTATGAAAAAGCCCGGCTGGGTGCGAAAACCTTTTGAAAAGTCCGTGAACTGTAAATCGTAGGTGAGCTTTCTGCCTGTGTAATTTACTCCGGCTTCATAGGCGGGACCACTGAGTTTTTCGCCATCGAGAAATTTTGTTTCGCTGGTCACGGCTTGAAAAGTTGTCGTCCAGTTCTGCCCGATTTTGAAGCGACCATCAATTCCGCCGACGCGATTGTAGCTCTCTTGAAACTCGCGGTCGGTCAACATGAAACCTATGCTTGATTGTTTGAAAACATCGCGGCTGACGCGAGCGACGGTAAATAATGCGCCTTTGTCGGCGAGAGGATGATTTTGCGCAACGAGTTTGCCAGGCGAATTGTCATCTGCGATTAATGCGCCGATGTTGTACTTGCCGATTTTGCCCGTCAGCCTTGCGCCAAATAGCGGGTCGGCGATGCGACGCGTGAAAAGCAGATTGATAGGCGTTTGAAAGAAACTCGCATTCTCCAGAAAGAACGGGCGTTTTTCGGGGAAGAAGACTTCAAAGCGTTGATTGATGGTTGGTTGCGGTTCGTCCGATTCCACCTGGCTGAAATCGGGATTGATGGCAAGATCAAGCACCAGGCTGTCTTTCAAAACGAATTTCGCATCGAGTCCGGCTTCAAAGTCTGCGCGTTTCGTGACGAATCGCGCTTGACTGGGGTCGCGGGTATCAAGCGAGCGAAACGATGAGAGAAAGCCGTAAGGATTTAATTGGATATTTCGACCCGGCGAAATCTTTTGCAAACCGGTCACCGTTCCCGCTTGATTCAAACGACCTTGTATGCGACTTGAAACCCTTGGCCAGTATGACCATTCATTGGCTCGCGGAATCATCCTGAGCAAAGTGACGCCCCAGGTCTGCAACTCCTCAGGAGAAAACCGAAGGCTCTTAAACGGAATTGCCATCCACACGACATAGCCTTTATCTGTGACCTTGGCTTCGGATTTCCAAACCGTGTCGAAAGAAAAATCGGGACCTTCGTTGGCGTTTTCTTCATTCCAGAGACCGTCGGCTTGAACCCCTACGGGGTTTGACCAAAAGACGTAACCGCGACGTTGGTCGTGAAAAGTATCGAGCGTTACTTCAACAAAATCATCGCTGAAAGCGGTTTCGCGGCGCGTCATTCGCGCACGCACTTTGTCAGGCTCTGTATCAAAGCACAAGAAAGCGATGTAAAGATTTTTATCGTCGTAACCAAGAAAGGCTTCAGTCTTTTGCGAAGCAGGCTCGCCATCTTTCGGTCTCTCTTGAATGAAGCCTTCGACTTTCGCCATGCCTGTTGTGGCAATCTTGTCGAAATCCATATCAACGAATTGCTCGAAGCTTGGCGCGCTTGAAAGATGCGGGATGTTGACTGCGCGTGTGGCATCGGGCTTAACCGGTTCTTTGTCATCAGCAAATAAATTACCAGGCAATAAAAAAAATGAGACGATGGCGGTAAGACAAATTAAACGTAAAAATCGTTGAAGCATAACAAGTATCTCTTTATTCCAAAATGTTAGCTGGGTTTTGCTCACGAAAGTAGATTGCAATTTAATGTATCGTCAAACTTTCCAAGTTACTTCTGTTGCTGGGTCAGCTTTCGAATGAAGGGCAACAGCAGCGCCAGCGCAACAGAGGCGACAATGGTAACAATCGCAAGCCAGCCAAACAATCTAAATAATACGCCGCCGTCATCTTGATAAAAACCTGCGACCTGTCCCGCCAGATAATTGCCAATCGAAGTCGCCAGAAACCACAAGCCCATCATCAAACCAACCATGCGTACGGGCGCAAGTTTCGAAACTGTGCTCAGACCCACAGGACTCAAGCAAAGTTCACCCAGAGTGTGAATGAAAAAGACGGCGATTAACCAGAGAGGGCTGACTTTTCCGCTGCCTATGAAAGAAGCGGCAATCGCCATGACAGCCATCCCCAAGCCTACAAAGAGCAGCCCGAACGAAAATTTCGCGGGACTGGAAGGCTGTTGATTTTTCATGCGAAGCCATAACACAGAGAAGACAGGCGCCAGTGCAAGTATGAAAACCGAATTGACGGATTGAAACCAACTGGAAGGAAATTCGAAGCCGAACAGTTCTGTTCGCGTATGATTCTGCGCAAACAAGGCGAAGCTTGAGCCGGATTGCTCAAACGCCATCCAGAAAATTATCGAAAAGAAGTAGAGCATGAAAACGATGGCTATGCGGCGCTTTTCGAGTTTGGTAAGCGGCTGTTTGACGGTTTCCTGGTTGACAGTTTCCTGGCTGACATTTGACGCGGGACGCTCACCTACACGCGCCAGACGTTTGCGATGCAGCGTAAATTGTACAAGCCCTAAAACCATTCCCACACCTGCCGCCGCAAAACCTAGATGCCAGTTGATGCGCTGCCCTATGTAGCCGCAAATGATTGGCGCAATCATCGCGCCCAGATTAATGCCCATATAAAAAAGCGAAAAGCCACTATCGCGTCGCGGGTCGTCTGCGCCGTAAAGTCCGCCAACCATGGTTGAAATGTTTGGCTTGAGCAAGCCTGTGCCGAGCGCTATGAAAACCAGTCCCGTGTAAAAGAAAGGCATGGACGGAAAAACCATTGCAAAATGCCCCGTAGCGATGACGATGCCACCGAACAAAACCGCCAGTCGCGCACCTAAAAATTTATCAGCCAGCCAACCGCCGAAAAGCGTCGTGAAATAGACTGCGCTGGTGTATGTGCCGTAGATGCTGGTCGCTTTGACGGTGTCGAATTCAAGCCCGCCGCTGGTGACGGGCGCGACCATGTAAAGTATGAGAATGGCGCGCATTCCGTAGTAGCTGAAGCGCTCCCACATCTCCGTGAAAAAGAGCGTCGTCAAACCTTTCGGATGCCCGCCTATGCCGCCCGTATCTTTGCCGGTTTCGGTTTCAAATTGATTGATGATGATTGCCGATTGCATGGAAAGGTTCCTCCCCTTAATTTCGAGCAAGTCTTAAAAAGGGGTGATTGCCAATCAAGGGGAGGAGAAACTGACGGGAAAGATAGTATGGTTATGAATGAAAGCCAATGATTTTGACACAGAGGGCAAGAATCGCGGCGCGAATTGCTGATACGCGGAATGAGTGGCTGAAACTTCCTGCCTGGAAGTTCGCCTGAGCGTTTGCGACAACTGCCGCTCAGCACGATAGCATTACGTTAAATAGGAGTTGAAGACTCCTATTGCTGCTGAAAGCGAGTTACGAATCCGTTACTATTCAAACATGGTTGCTTACAAGTTGCTGCCTGAAAGTGTAAACTACGGGCACAGCAAGCATAAAGGAGAACGGCGAATGTCAGCAGAAACAAAGCCGAGACACACGTTGGAAGAGTACCTCGAAGTCGACGCAAAATCTGCGGAGAGGCTTGAGTATTGGCAGGGCGAGATTTTTTCGATGGGCGGTGTGAGTGAAGAACACGCAGAGATAGAAGGGAACTTGATGGCTTTTTTGAAGCCGAAACTTACGGCTCGGGGCTGTCGCATTTTTCCAGCCGATATGCGGATGAAGGTTCCGAGTATGCCGCCGTATCGTTACGGCGATTTGTCCGCGCTGTGTGACAAGGCGCAGTTTGAAGATATTGGTGTTGTTGATGCGTTGACCAATCCGGCGTTGATTATTGAGATTCTCTCACCTTCTACGGAAGCCTATGATCGGGGCGATAAATTTACGCATTACAAATCCATTGCGAGCTTTTGTGAATACCTGTTGGTGGCGCAGCACCGTCCGCACATTTCGCAGTTTGTCAGACAGAGTGACGGCTCTTGGCTACAAAGAGAGTTCAACGATCTGGCGGATGTGTTGAAGGTGTCAACGCTTGATTGTGAACTGCCTCTGAGTGAAGTCTATCAGAATGTCTCTTTTGAATCAGGTGATTCACTAGGACTGTAGCTCGCCGGATCGCAAGGTTGGTTTACACGGCAAGCGTACCTCGCGTTCTCTATGCAATGCGACACCGCCAGCGACGAGCAGAATGCCGATCAACTCTATGACGGTTGGTATTTGGCGTAGAACGACAGCCCCTCTGTCAGAGGCAACAGCAGAATGCCGCATTAGCCATTGACCATCCGCATCATTGCTTCGGTATAACGCGCACCCGTCGCCGCATCCGGCGGCAGGATTTCATCAGTCCTTCGCAGATCGTCCAGGTTCAGTGTAACTTCCAAAGCACCGACATTCTCTTCCAGATATTTCCGTCGTTTCGTACCCGGAATCGGCGCGACGTCTTCGCCTTGCGCCAGCACCCAAGCCAAAGCAAACTGTGCCGGAGTACAACCTTTTTCTGCCGCGAGTTGTTTGACATGTCCGACCAGTTCGATGTTCTTCTGGAAATTATCGCCTTGAAAACGCGGCAGACGCCGCCGCATGTCATCTTCGGGGAAATCGTCAGGGCTTGTAATTTGCCCGGTGAGAAATCCACGACCAAGCGGGCTGAATGGTACGAAGCCTATGCCTAATTCGCGGCATACTGTAAGCGCGTCTCCTTCCACTTCACGCGTCCATAAACTGTACTCGCTTTGCAGCGCGGTGATCGCATGCACAGCGTGAGCGCGGCGCAAGGTCTGTGCAGAGACTTCGGAAAGACCAAGATGACGCACTTTGCCTTGCCTTACCAGTTCACTCATTGCGCCGACGCTCTCTTCGACGGGCACGCGAGGGTCAACGCGATGCAGGTAGTAAAGGTCAATTACCTCTACCCCCAGGCGGCGCAGACTCGCCTCGCAAGCTTCATAAATATGTTGCGGTGAGCCATCCAAACCTATGGTGTTTCCCTCCTCGTCCCAGATGAATCCACACTTGGTGGCTAGCACAACTTCGTCTCGCCGCCCGGCGATTGCTTGCCCCACGAACTCTTCATTGTGCCCTGTGCCATACACGTCTGCGGTATCAAGAAAGTTGCTGCCGAGTTCAATGGCTCGATGGATCGTCGCCAGCGATTCCGCATCATCGCGCCTGCCATAGGCCTGCGAGATTCCCATGCAACCCAAACCTATCGACGAAACCGTAAGCCCGCTTCCCAACTGTCGTTTCTGCATTATCATTTCTCCTTACTCTATAAGAACAAGATCAGGCATCGAATCTGGCGCGCAGCATTGCAGAGGTTGTGGAGTGTCATCGCGTGACGGGAGAGGATTGCTTCATACTGAAAGTCTATCTCCCATCCTTGGATCAACTCGATCGAATTCTTGATAGATTTCTCGCCTATGGCATGACCACCACATCCTTGATTCAATCTTCGCCGGTGCCGCTACGGTCACTGACACTGCCAGAAGAATAAGATGATTCAAAAACCTAACAAGCTAACACTATAGCAATCCTAAATGTAGCGTAGACTGTCGAGTCTGCGCTTGACTGGAACACATACCCGCGGGCTTTCCAGTTTATTCTCAGCGCAAGACTTGCGCAGACTCGACAGTCTACGCTACCTCGCCTGCTCTCCTCAAATCATTTAGGATTTCTATATATATGTTCTGCTAAAATTCCGTAACCCGCTTTGCGTTCTTCACGTCTTGGCGTTATAAAGCTTTTCTTCGCAATCTTGGATATTTCAAAAGGAGTTTTTATATGAGCATGAAGGCTGTTTTGCGGCATAGCTTCGCAGTCGTGTTGATGGCGATCAGCGTTGTTGTTTTCATTCCACAAACCCGCGCGCAGCAAGGCGGAACGGAAGCCAGCTTAATCAAAGGACTCAAGTGGCGACAAATTGGCCCCTATCGCGGCGGACGCGCTACAGCAGTAGCAGGCATCGCATCGCAACCCAACGTTTATTACTTCGGGGCAACTGGCGGCGGCGTTTGGAAGACGACCGATGGGGGCGTTAATTGGGAGCCGGTCTCTGACGGATTTTTTAAAACAGGTTCGGTAGGCGGAATTGGGGTTTCGGAATCAGACCCAAACGTTGTCTATGTTGGCATGGGCGAATCGCCAATTCGCGGCAATGTGTCACACGGCGATGGTGTTTATAAATCCACAGACGCAGGAAAAACCTGGAAGCACACAGGGCTTGAAGACACCCGACAAATCAGCCGCGTTCGCGTGCATCCGAAAAACTCCGATATCGTCTACGTCGCGGCAATCGGTCACATCTGGTCGCCGAACGAACAGCGCGGTGTTTTCAAATCAACAGACGGCGGCAAGACCTGGAAAAAAAGCCTCTTCAAAAGCAACAAAGCCGGAGTCAGCGATTTGATTCTCGACCCCTCAAACCCGAATGTCTTGTACGCAGGAGTATGGGAAGTCAATCGCAAGCCCTGGACTTTGGAGAGCGGCGGACCCGATGGTGGACTTCATAAGTCAACCGATGGGGGCGAAACCTGGACAGACATATCAAAAAATCAAGGGCTTCCGAAAGGCATCGTCGGCAAAATCGGCATCACCGTTTCGCCCGTTAACTCAGAGCGTTTGTGGGCCATCATCGAAGCAGACGAGGGCGGCGTGTTCCGCTCCGACAACGGCGGCAAAACCTGGACAAAAGTAAACGAAGGACGCAACCTTCGTCAACGCGCCTGGTATTACACGCGCATCTACGCAGACCCGCAGTCGCTCGATACCATGTATGTCCTCAACACAGGGTTTTATAAATCCATTGATGGTGGACGAACTTATTCAAGCATAGAGGTACCACACGGCGATAACCACGATTTGTGGATAGCACCTACCGATTCAAAGCGCATGATTAACAGCAATGATGGCGGTGCCAATGTCTCTTTCGATGGCGGCAAAACCTGGACAGAACAAGACCAGGCAACGGCGCAATTTTATCGCGTCACGGTTGATCAAGATTTTCCTTACAATATCTACGGCGCGCAGCAAGACAACTCGACGGTGAAAATTGCCAGCCGCACTACCGATTTCGGCATAGACAAAAATCATTGGTATGACATAGGCGGAGGCGAGAGCGGTTGGATTGCACCCAGCCCGAAAGATTCGAATATCATTTTCGCAGGCTCTTACGGCGGTCTGCTGACACGACGCAATCATCGCAACGGGCAAGAGCGCAACATCAACGCCTGGCCCGATAACCCTATGGGTGGCGGTGCAGATGTCTTGAAGTATCGTTTTCAATGGAACTTCCCTATAGTCTTTTCGCCGCACGACGCGAACGTGCTTTATGCGGCGAGCAACGTCATTCACAAGACCACAAACGAAGGCACGAGTTGGGAAACGATCAGCCCGGATTTGACGCGCAACGACAAATCGAAACAAGGTTCGTCGGGCGGTCCCATCACCAAAGACAACACCAGTGTTGAATATTACTGCACGGTCTTCACGATGATGGAATCGCCTGTGCAAAAGGATGTGATCTGGGCTGGCAGTGATGACGGGCTAGTTCATGTGACGCGCGATGGAGGCAAGAATTGGGCAAACGTCACGCCCCCGAAAGACATTATGCCTGAGTGGATTCAAATCAACTCGCTGGATGCTTCGTCGCTTGATGCAGGAACTTGTTACGTAGCAGGGACGATGTATAAGTGGGACGATTACAAACCATATCTCTACAAGACAACCGATTACGGCAAGAGCTGGAAAAAAATCACCAAAGGCATTGCCGACAACGCCTTCACACGGGTGATTCGTGAAGACCCGAATAAGCAAGGTTTGCTCTACGCCGGAACCGAAACAGGAATGTATATTTCCTTTGATAATGGCGAGAACTGGCAAGGCTTCCAACTCAATATGCCTGTTGTGCCGATCACCGATTTAGTGATTCACAAACGCGAAAAAGACTTAATAGTGGCGACGCAAGGGCGTTCGTTTTATGTGCTGGATGATTTGCCTGTGTTGCATCAATTAGCTGATGCGGCGAAGGGGGACGCCTATTTATTCAAGCCGGAAGAGTCTTACCGAATGGCTGGTTTTGGTGGGCA
>JANMSG010000712.1:0-7322 GCA_031389065.1 Acidobacteriota bacterium
CCTAACGAGAAATTTCACCTGCCCAATTTTTACAACGGGATTGCGACGAGCATAAACTTCCTTGCCGAAATCGGCGCAAGACGGATTGATTTAGGGACGCAGCGGGCGAATGCAAGAGCCACAACGACGGCAGCAAAGGTCAATGATGGAAGACAACTCACTCTTGAGGCGGGCGCGTTCGAAGCCAAAGGACGCAAAGCGAGCCAACAAGGCAGCTGGAATCGTAAGGGCCGCCCGATCGTCACGCTCTTACCAGGCGACGATGAGCTTGACCGGGCGATTGCCGATGAAATCCAAAATCCCAATGAGGTTATCAATCCTCGAATCGATGTAGGCGGGCAGAAATCACTCCTCAGGATGATGAAGGGCGATCAGGGCTCCCGCGCCGCCGCGACAGGGATGCTTGAAGCAATCAAGAGCGGCCAACTGGCAGGGATCTATGGGGATGATTTACTGGCCGCTGTGAAAGTGGCACACAAGCTCGGTACGGTGCGATGGGAGTTAGTGCCAGGAGGCGAAGATGCGGCGGTTGTGTTAGACCCGGCAAATCCGCTTACAGCGCCGCCGACCATTATTTTTCGGGGCGATACGCCGGACATAAGGTCGATTTCTTCCCGGCTTGACCCGGCGCTGCGCAAGGCATGGGCATCCTTCCATCTCCTAAAAGCGGGGCAGTTGACGCGATGCGATATGAGTTTGCCAACCGGCATCCAATCCGAAATATCGCTGTGCATCCCACTAAGCAACATCAGACCACCGCTCTTCGGGCAAATTGCGGGACCGAGTTCCTGCATCCAGCCTGTTTCGGACGGCATTCTCACGTCGATTTTAGGGTTCCCTGCACGCGACCTCACGAAAGAACAAGCCCGCGATATTGTCGCGCTGCTTGTTGGCGCAGGCAAAGTCACGCTCAAGCAGCCTTCTCTGCAATTTGATAAGGAATGCAAAGTTTTGCGACCGGGGCCGAACGAAAAGGTCGTTATCCAACCGCCTATTATTGATGGGGTCAAAATTATTAATGACGACCCAAGCATCCCGAAAGAAAAAAAAGATAGCTTTCCCGTCATAGGCGTCGATCTCCGAATGGTCGTTCTACTCTTCAACATCGCTAGATTCCTTCGACTGAAATGGGGGGCGACTGAAATTCATCATAGCGGCATCGGCAGCGACGGCACTCATAAGGGTCGCTTGGCGTTGGATTTTAGCGGCGTCGCCGGAACTGTTGCCGGGCCGCTTACAAAGTTTGGAGTTTCGTTGGCTGGACCTTTCACGCTCACCGTCTTGAGGGATTGGGGAACAAAACCTGTCCAGTTGCCAAATGGCAAAAAAGCGGCGCGGTGGCCCGATAACGTAAACGGTCTCGCATTCAGAGATACAACTTACCGGCTCGACACTGCGAAGAACGAATTTGTCGGCGCAGGCAGGGAAAGCAGATTGGCCTTTTTGATCTTTGGTGACATTTATGACTTTGTAACTCGTCATTGCACTGACAGGGGAGGAGAGACTTGCAAGGGCAAACAGCCTCAAGGGCAACCTACGACGATAGGCAAAGAGAGTCAATGCATTATCCATCCAGATCATCCCAACCCCAGCCTCCGACCCACACACGTAAATCACATACACATGGAGATCCCCCTATGATATGGCATTTGACCATTTTGACCTCTGGAGCATTGAGCCATGATTATTGATTGCCATTGTCACGCAGGAAAAGGCGACGGGCTGACAGGCCCGTGGGACACGTCGGCTTCGCTTGAAAAATATCTTCGCCGCGCCTCGCGAGCAGGCATCAATCGGACGACACTACTTGCGGCTTTTCACTCCGACTATGCGACGGCCAATCGCGAAGTGGCGCGCATAGTCACTAGCCGCCCAGACCGTTTCTACGGATTCGCCTTCGTCCACCCGGACAGAGATCGCGGTCGTATTGGCGCGATGGTCCGCGAGGCCGTAGACGAGTTCGGATTTTGCGGCATAAAAGCTCATCGTCATGACGGTCGCATCACTCGCGAAATCTGCCAGGTCGCGCGCGACTTTTCACTGCCTGTGCTCTACGACGTGATGGGCGATGTCTCTGTCGTCGAGTTGCTCGCGACTGAATATAGGGACGTGGCATTCATCATTCCGCATCTTGGAAGCTTTTCAGACGACTGGCGCGCGCAGCTTGCGCTCATCGATCACCTGGCGCGTCACCCAAACATCTTTGCAGACACGTCGGGCGTCCGCCGATTCGATCTGCTCGAACAGGCGATCGAGCGGGCGGGGCCTGCGAAGATACTCTTCGGCACTGACGGCCCGTGGCTTCATCCCGGCGTAGAACTTGCCAAAATACGCGCGCTAGGGCTTACAAAATCGGATGAACAGCTCGTTTTGGGAGGAAATTTTCTAAGATTAATTTCAAAGGTCAGCTCGCGGCCGTCGCCCCGTATTTTCGCGTCTGCCTATGCTTCGGAACTTGAGGTCGAGCGGTCCGACCCCTGGATCGGCGAGCAATTTCCTGTATAACAGATCACTCACTCAATCCTTCCTGCTCGGAGTCTCTTGTTCTTTTGCGAGAGGCCCGGCGAATCTGCAATGCGCGATCTGTCACGCCCAACTTTCGAGCAGCGCGTTGCAGGTTCCCGCTCTCTTCGTCGAGCGCGAGCCGTTCGGCGGTGTCCTCGGCTGTGCGGCCAATCTCTTTGAGTCCGAGCCCTCTCGCAAGCGCTCTGCGTATGGAGCGTTCGAAAGACGCATCGCACCAGTTTTCCAGAGCCATCTCTAACGAAGGCCGATCTTCTTCCGGAATGTCGCCGACTGTGATGGGGCCCGGGCCTACGTGACGATAAACCATGCGCGTGATTAGTTGTTTGAGGTCCCGCACGTTGGCTGGGTACTGGCGGTTGAGCAAATGCTCAAGCACAGGGTCGTCGATCTCGACAGGCTCTCCGTCTCGAAGCTCATCGATGAAGTGCCGCGCTAGAGGTATGATGTCTCCGGAGCGCTCTCTCAGCGGTGGCAGCTTGCACGTCCAGCTTGCGATGCGCGAATAGAGATCACGGCGAAACTGACCCTGCTCGACCTCCTTAAGCAAATCTCTGTTGGTTGCGCACACAAGTCGAAAATCCGCACGTTGCCAGAGGTTACTGCCTACACGCTTGTAGGTGTGCTCCTGTACGACTCTGAGCAGTTCCGCCTGAAGCGTGAGCGGCAGTTCTCCGACCTCATCCAGAAACAGCGTGCCGCCATCAGCAAGCGCAAAGGCTCCGTCGCGAGTGGCGACTGCGCCGGTAAACGCGCCTCGCTCGTGCCCGAAAAATTCGCTTCCTGAAAGTTCAGGAACAATTGTCGTGCAATCAAGCACAACAAGTTTGCGCTTGGTCGGCCTGCTGTCGAGCGAGTGGATCAGCCGCGCCACCATCTCTTTGCCCGTTCCGCTTTCACCGAGCAATAAAACGGATGCGTTGGTGAAGTTCGCGACTTCCACAATCTGGCGCAGCTTTACTATCCAATCTCGGCTCTGTCCGACAAGGCTTTTCTGCACCGCAGGCGAGCGAACTAACTGATCAACTTTATCCCATCGCTCGAAGCGGGCGGCCGCTTCTGCGGCAGGGCCGGCGGAGTGATCCCAGGCGAACACGTCCGAAGCTCCGACGGTAAGCAGTTGCCAGGCGTCGCAGCTTGCTAGTGCCGAGCGCGAGGCGGCTATAGCCAGCACGCGATCAAGGCCGTTGCGGCTGACTTCACGCAGGAGATCGCAAGTGCGACCATTGATATGGTCGAAGAAGAGTACGCCCCGGCTTCCGGGCGCATCAAGGTTAAGGCGATAAGTGTCGAGACCCGCGCTGGCGAGGGACTCGATCACTTCCTTCCTGGGGAGGGCTTCGCCTTCGTAAAGGAAGTGGTGCCAGACTTTAATCACGATCAGGCTCCTGCGGTCGGGCCAAATGTGTTCTTTCCGGTCGACGGAGACGTCAGTACTACACGCTGTATTGGCTAATGGCGTCACCGTTGTCCGCGCAGTATAGCGCAGATGATGTGTCATCCCACTTTTTGCATTTCAATCAGGCAGCAGTGATATTGAAACTGAGAGGATCCATACAAGAGCAAGCCAGTAAGAGAAGCAGGTGTCTTTCTCGTGCCTAGATTGAGCAAAGATACTTTATTAATGACGCTCCCTGATGGGTTTTTTTTCCCAGCAGGAATCAATAAGCAATCATCATGAATATAAAGATCGAGCGGTCGGCATCTGAATTCTCTTGAATCAAATATAGGACCTCTCCAAGCCCCTTACGGGGGGGTTGCCCGAATCTGCGAGGCCAGAGATCCCTCTGGTACGGTTAAACTACAACTAATGTAGAACTACATCAATTTATCCATCACTCTCAGCAGGATGAGCTTTAACAAAGTTGTTTATCTCCAGTATAGAATATTCCTTTGCTTCTATATTCGGAGGGAACAATCTTGGACTGTACCATTCTTCGATGACATCGTATGAGCATCCAAATCAGCAGGGCAACTCTCAATCGATCCACTTTACCTCATCACCTTTCTTGAAGCCTTTCGGTAGTTGATCGGCCTCCTGATCGCTCCAAACGTAACGGATGTCGTGCTGTTCGAGCGCTGTAAGTAGGTCCTCCAGCGGGATATTGTTCCGGTAATTTCCTTTGCCTTCCTGTGTAGAGATCATCGCAGGTATCCCGCGAGGAAGGATTTTCTCGACGAGGGTCTTGGACGTAGCATGATGACTGCCGTGATCCCCCACCTTGAAAAATGTGGCGCCACGCAGCAGAGTGCGAGCCTCGTCGTCTTTGAGGATCCGCTTCCAGGTTCCCCACTCTGCGTCGCCAGGCAGTAGGAGACGCGCCATGCCGACCTCCAGTACCAGCACCAGACTCGTGGAGTTAATCATGCGATCGACCTTCAGACCAGAAGGCTGAACATCACCACCAGTGCCAGGAGTCTTCGCCGCAGGATTCGGCTTTTGAATAAAGGCCTGAGAAAAGCCAAGCCTGCCGAAAGAGTTGCAGTAGAAAAGAGTTTGAAAAAAGTGCAGAGAGAAAACGTAAGAAGTTCATGGGCAACCCTCCGGACTAATGCTTCGATATGGCACGGCGTGAGGAACGGATGCTCTTGAAAATAGGAAATCAAGAGAGTGATGGATACGATAAAAAAGCAATCGTTGCGACTACATTGTGAGACAGCCTTTAAGCAGGCTGTTAATTACCTGGTGTGTTCGTTAACATCTTCCCAAATACCGACAGCAAAATATACCTCTGGCGATTTTGTGTCAAGGAAATTTTCTGTTTCATGAAATCAAGGAGGGGATTGTGATTCGATTCTCAATTGATTTTTGCCGATGAAGGGGATTTTAAAGTGTCGGATCAGCCCACTTATGTAATGTGAGTTCGACCTAAGAATGAAAGGAATCCTTGAGATATGATGGAGTTGTTCAACAAACAAATCTTTCACCCTCAAGGAGTTCCCATGAATAATTCGATTCTACCCCTTTTCTCTGACCTTGACGATTTCTGTCAGACCTTTGAACCAACCTATAAAACCAGACAGTTAGAATCCGGCGCTGTTCATCGTCACCATCGAGCCACTCTGGCTTTGAGCGAAAAAACATCATCCTTCATTCGCGATGGCTACAACTTTCCGGTTCGCAAAAACGCAATAGACTTTGACGAAAACACCACTCTTTCAGGCGACGGCGAAATCCTTTTCTTTGGCTATAGAGACGCTCCTGTTTTTGTGTTGAAATATTTCAACCATGGAGATGAGTTCGAAGGCTCTTTCGATGGATTCTATGAAAAGGGCGATGTCACCCAGACATTGGCGCTTTGGGAATAACCAACAATCAACGGGAAGCTTGCCAGGGTGTGAGCTTCCCGCAACTTTTCACCAGGAGGAAACATGACGAAAAAGAAACTCACAAAGAAACGAACCGCGAAGCAGACCACAGAGCCGCGCTTATACGTTGCGCCAAAGACCGCAGCAGAATGCGGCATCACCTGTCACTCACTTGTTGCCGGTAATAAATGCGGCGCGCGTAATCTGGTTTGATTATGAGCTTGGCGAGAGAGAATTCTATCAAGGCTTTGTGTGTGATGAACACAAGGTCAGCGATAGAGTTGAGAAGCTGGCACAGCCAAAAGCAATAGCATTAGTTTAGAAAAAACAAAGAGCACCCTCTTCGGGTCTCTAACCGCTTTTTTGGAATGTTCGTCAGTCGGCTTGGCTTGATTATCGGCACCCCAGTTAGCTTCATCTCCAGATGGACGTCGCGGCAGCGCTGGCTTGCTCCTTCCATCGTTGCTCGTTCACGCCGAACATGAGGAGCCACAGGACTTGCGCTACTGCCCCCAGGAGGACGAGGACAGCAGTGTAAGGGAAGAGACGGTATCCGAGCGGCATGTGCAGGAAAGTCAGCAAGCCCAAACCTGCCAATACCGTCAACACGCCCAAAATTCTAGGCAGGAAGGTGGACTTGAAAATGAGGTAACCCTTGAGGACTGCATAGAATCCGAAAAATATTAAGCCGATTGCTGCGCCCTGGTCATTTACCTTGAACAAGAGCAGCGCCAGCGCCTGCAACCGGTCCGCGTTAAAAACACTCAAGTAGGACGCGCCTCCCAGTACAAGCAAGGGCGCGATATAAAAGAGACGGCTGATAGTCTTAATGGCTATACCGACGAAGCTCAAGCACGCCGCCAGCAAAGAGACGCTCCGGCCCGACGGCTTTAGCAGATCATAGAATAGAACGGTCACCACGACTTGGCACGCCATTTCGATGAGGTAGACTGCGAAACCAAGCCGAAATAGTGACTCATGCGTCAGAATGTTGCTTGCTGTAGCCGCAGCGTCGCCGGATGCAATAAGCCTTTAGCTAACGAAGCCTTGGGCGAATATTCCCGTCAATATGTTGAGGAGATAAAACACACCGGCAATCCTAGCCTTGGCCCGCGGTGACACTTCTGCAATCCCATCCACTAATACAGCTTTGTTCATACATTTATGTTCCCAATAGGAATATTTTGCGACGGTCTCTGCGCCACTCTGTCCCCTCATCAGCTTCAGAATTGATAAGTCAGGTTACTGGCATAGACAAGTGTTATCTCTAATGTCACGATCCGTGATCGTGCACAGATTCCTGCCCGGCGGTTCCTGGATCGATGCCGTTCCGGTGAAGCTTGATTTATCCACTCGCGCACTGACTCTGCGGTTTATCGGATTGTGCACCAGGGTCGTCACCGTCCCCTGCTTCTTGATCTTGCCCACTCCCGTAAATACGCTCCCGTTGCAGCAGAATCGATAATCCCCGGTCAACGAATTGATCAGCA
>JANMSG010001013.1:0-11248 GCA_031389065.1 Acidobacteriota bacterium
AAGAGGGAACCTTCATCAATTGGTCTAGGGCGAAATGGTCATTTACTACAGCGGACATAGCGTTTTCTCCGTCGCGTCTAAAAACTGGCGATTATTTCTCTGACCTTGCGCGTTAATGAGTCTGACGTAAAAGGTTTTTGCAGAAAGGGGGTCTCGGCATCCAGAATCCCGTGATGGACGATGGAGTTGTCCGTATAGCCGGACATATAAAGCACCTTCACATCATTTCCTAATTGCATTAATTGATATGCCAACTCTCGTCCGCTCATTTCAGGCATGATGACATCGGTTATGATCAGATTAATTTTGCCTTCATGTTGCTGGCAGATTTCCAAGGCGTCGGCGGAACTGGTTGCTTCCAGTATGGTGTAGCCGTTACTTTCAAGAATTTGACGTGTAAGTTGTCGAACTGTCAAATCGTCTTCAACCAGCAGAATCGTCCCTGTGTCTGAGTAAGAATCGAGTGCCGGAGCGATGGTTTCTTCAGGCTCGGTCAACTCCTCTATGCGCGGTAAATATATTTTGAAGGTTGTGCCTTTGCCTTTTTCGCTATAGACCCAGAGGTTGCCGCCGCTCTGTTTGACAATGCCATAGACGGTAGATAAACCTAATCCCGTGCCTTTGCCTGATTCTTTTGTGGTGAAAAATGGCTCGAAGATGCGCGCTTGCGTCTGTTTGTCCATGCCTATACCCGTGTCACTGAAAGCCAGCATAACGTGTGGACCGGTCTTAACAGACACATGAGTGTGCGCGTAGCTTTCGTCTAACTCCACATTGGCGGTTTCGATAGTCAGTTTGCCCACTCGCGGCATGGCATCGCGCGCGTTGACCGCCAGGTTCATGATGATCTGTTCAATTTGTCCGGGATCTGCTTTCACTTGCCCCAAGTCTGGCGATAGTTTCGTAGAAAGCTGAATGTCTTCGCCAATCACCCGATGCAGCATTCTCTCAATATTGGCGACAATCTGATTCAAATCAATAATCTTTGGTTGCAAAACCTGTTTGCGGCTGAAAGCGAGGAGTTGCGCGGTTAATTCGGCGGCGCGTTTGCCCGCTTTTTCAACTTCTTTAATATCATTTTTCGCCGGGCTATCCTGCTCCATGTGACGCATAGCCATTTGGCTGTAACCGATGATGGCGGTCAGCAGATTGTTAAAATCATGTGCGATACCGCCCGCTAGCCTTCCTATAGACTCCATTTTTTGCGACTGACGAAGCTGATCTTCAAGGTGATTGCGTTCACTAATATCGCGCACGATGCCTTGGACCGCTACGGGTTTGTCTCCTTCATAGATTAACCGTGTGCTCACTTCAACAGGCAAGCTCTGCCCATCCTTACAGATGATTTCTATCTCATAGATTGATGATCCAGTTCTCTCAATCGGTTTTTCCGTAAGATTTTTTCTGGCGAGTTCGACATACTCAGGGGCGATGATTTGAGCAATATTCATTTTTAAAACCTCATCGCTTGTGTAGCCTGTGAGTCGCTCTGTCATCAGGTTAGTCGCTGTAAAATTTCCTTTCAAGTCGTGAATGTACATTATGTCATTCGCATTTTCGAAAAGATCGCGGTAGCGTTCTTCAGTAGCAAACAACGCCTGCTCTGCTTGCTGGCGCTTGATCTCCATTCGATAAAGTGATCCGGCATTCCATAAAATTATCGTCCCTAGAATAACAACATACGAGGTGATCATCAGCGATAAGCCTACCTCTGTGTCATAAAAGCCTGCTCGCTGACCCAATAATCCCAGCAGCCCCAACACTATGGGCATGCCGATAGCCATAGGCAAAAGGCGACGCGCCATCACACCTCCGGGGCTATTGCTCAAATAGATTTTCATAAGCCCCCGATCAGGCCGCGCGAAAATTATGCCGACGCATACCAAGATAAAAGCGAGTGTTGTATGTAAAGCTACGGAAGAGAAGGCGGAAATTTTGTATAGCGACTCGACTTTGTAAATATAACCGAGCAGAGCGATCAACGAGACAATGGCTGCCAGAAGGGTAAAAAATTGTGTCGCCCAGTAGTGACGCTTATCCAGGAAACAGAGCGCAAGCCCTAGCAGGGTAAAATTAAATGCAGTGGCGGGAGCCATGCGCCCCGGATAATCTAATTTAATTGCATTGGCAGAGTCGTGAAAAAAGATTTGATCTATGCCTAAATTCCATCCGAAGAGATATTGGCTCAATGTAGCCAGGCTCAACATCGTGACGACAAATGCCAGGCATCGCGCGATGAGCCATAGCTTTTGATTTCTCTGTTCTTCAAAAAGCATCAAAGAGATTCCAACTAGGAGAAAACTAAGGGCTGTATTGAACTTCATTGTCGCCAAACCGGGTATTATGCTCTTGAAGGAGGGGATGTCAAACACCCATCCGACAAGAACAATGCAACTGATCGTGATCACCAGGTAGCCTGCAAATTTTGAGATTGACTTTGACGAAATCCTGAACGGATGCTCCAGATTAGGCAGAAGTAGGGAAGCGATTGCGCTCAAAATGAGCACAAAAATGTGAGGCAAGTAAGAGATACTTGTTTTATACATACCGCTCCCTTAAAAAAGTAGAAAGGATTGATAAGCATATCACTAAGCTAGCTACGAAAATCGCTGTTCTTCATGCTAGGTTTACTTGACTCCTATATCAAGCCTTTATTGAAATAAACAGGATTTTAATGGAATTTCTACGATAAAATTACAACCGGAATGAATGAGGGAAGGGCAATCAATATACAAGCTTGTGCATCAATCAGTAGTGTCTGAATATTGTTTTGTTACCGAGCAAGCCGTAAAGCAAGCAAAGAACCCGCGAAGCCGGTGACAGCATCTAGCCCTGTCCGTAAGGGCTGGGACACAGCTTTCGCGGGCTAAGAGAGCAACACACCATTCACCCACTACCCATCAATCAACCCGCCAAAGACAGCCGCTATTTCAAAGCCTGAGTCTGGTTGTGATGTCGGAAAACTCGAATTGATGCGTTGTGCCGCGAGCCCGTCCGCGTTTGTGTTTTATTTGAAAGGTCACAACGGTTCGATGATCTATCTTAATCCCGAATTCTACAGCGATTGGGTTGTTGTTTCGCGGCTTTGAAGGCAGAAACGAAATTCTGTTTGTGGTTAAATTTTCAATGTCCAGGCTGTCAAGCAGCGAATCCCAAATAACTTCACCGGTTGAACGCTTGAAAATGATTACGCAACTTTTGTCGTTGCCACTCTTATAAAATTTGAGTTGACGCAAAAGATATTTCATCGCTTCCAAGTCTCTTACTTTTGCTTTGCTGAAATCCCCAGGTTGGCATTCTTCGAGCTTGAGCTTGCGAATCAAAATGGTAGCGACCAAACGGGCGACTTTTAAATAATTGCTTTTCAACTCTGTCATTGTTGAAAAGCCAAGTTCGTTAATCATTTTGTTCAACTCATCTTCTGTAACTTTGAAATACCGTGTCGCCCATTTTTCGCGAATGTGAGGCGTCTGCCCCTCAGCGATTGCGACTTTGTTTGATTTATCGGTCTTGACCGAAATCGGAAAATCCGCTCGGTCTGTAAATTCCAAACGCAAGTCGCCAGCCTTTGCATCTGCGTACTCGCGCGCTGTGTGACGCACCCCGACCAGAGTCGCTGGTTTGACTCGATTGAGCAGAGCCAGGGCACCTACTTTGGTAGCCGTTTTGATGTTGACGATTTCCTGTTGAAAGATGGCGCGGCTCTTATGCGATTCGGGAAGCATACTGATGGCTTCGCGCATCTTCGCTTCACTGCCCGAAGTGTCAAAGAATGATTGCGACAATTTCGCCGCTCTGATGATTTCATTAGCGAGACTAATTTCAGCAAACGTGCCAAGACCATCATGGAATTTGCCTTCGATGATTTCAAAATCTGTTTTCGATAATACAGTTTTCGTTTGGGCGGTAGTCTGAGAGGCTGTTTGAACAAGGTCTGGAAGGACGCTAGATGAAAAGCCGTCTTTCAAGGGCGCGAAAAATAGGAAGCCTGCGAGGCAGAAAACGACAAATCTACTTCGCAGACTTTTGAAAGATGGTATTTGCATGGCGTTATCGCTTTACAAATTGTGTTTGGTTAAAAACTCTCGAATCGTAACGAAAGCTTTTGTCACCTCTTCGCGCGTGAAACCACCGTGTTTGCCGCCAGGTATGGTCATCAATTGATTTACCGCGCCTGCTTTATTCAACGCTTCGTGCAAACGAACCGCGTGAGGATAGGGAACCGTAGGGTCTGTGTCGCCATGAATCGTCAAAATTGGAGGCAGGTCTTTGCGCACATAGGTGAGAGGTGAAACGCGTTTGGCGATCTCCAGGCGATTGGCTTGACTGCCCATCCAGGTTACCGCGTAGCCTTTCATATTTTGCCCTTCGAGCAAATCCGCAACGTCTGTTATGCCATACCAATTGATGATTGCAGCGACTTTTACATCTTCATTGCCGGGGTAACATTGACGATCAAGCCCTGTTGCAGTTGATAGCATTCCGGTTGTCAAAGCGAGATGCCCGCCCGCCGAATGACCAGTGACGACAATTTTATTGGTGTCGAAGTTATAGGTCTTGGCATTGGCAACAACCCAGCGTAAGGCGCAACGACAATCTTCTACGGCGGCTGGCGCTAGCGATACGCGCGCCAAACGGTATTCGACATTCACCACAGACCAGCCCATTTCAAGATAAGCGAATACGTGAAGAGCCGATGCCGCTTTATTGCCGCCAGTCCAGCCACCACCGTGAATGAAGATGAGCGTCTTATTTGGAGCATTCAAAACCCGCGGCAGGTAAATATCCAATTTCGCCTCGTAGTTGTTGGCTGTCAGATATGTGACATCCGGCACCACGCGATATTCGTTCGCCACTTGAACCGCACGTGCTGCACCTTCAGGCAATTGTGCCGAAGCGGTAATTGATGAAAGCGCAACGATTGCGCTGAACATTGAAACTGCAAAAGAGAATTTTTTCAGCATAAACTCCTTGGTTCTCCAAGCCTGATGTGTAAGGATCGCTTGATGATAATCAGACCAAGCCAGAAAACGTTGCGGGCGATTGATCTCGTGTTGCCGGTTTCCCTTTTTGTAATGAGAGTAAAGCCATAAACGAGTCGCGATTATTTCCTTTGCCAGCAATTGGTGTCAAGCGAGGTTCAAGATAAGTATTGATGGTTTGATGAAGAACTTTGTCTGCAATTGCCTGACGAATTGATCCTTGCATAAAGTTGCATCTGTAGATGAATTTCGAGAAGCTCTGACAATGATGGCTTTGATATTTTCCCTGAAGTTGTTTTTCTCAACCAGGCAAGGCAAACTGTGACCTTGAAAAAGTGTGAAGAGGAATCTGCGCTGGCGATATTTTTTATGCACAAATCATTACTGCATAAATTATTAATTTTAATGAGAGGATTTCATGGTCAATGAATGGCAACGCGATGAATATGTAATCAGCACTGATCGAACGAAGCTTGATTTACGTTTGATACATAATTATTTATCAACCGAATCCTATTGGGCAGTGGGCAGACCTTTAGAACTTGTGACGCGCTCGATTGAAAACTCTTTGCCGTTTGGCATTTATCGCGGCGATGCGCAAATCGGCTTTGCACGTATCGTCACAGACTACACCACATTCGCGTGGATTGCCGATGTTTTCGTCATTAAAGAGGCACGTGGGCAAGGCTTGAGCAAATGGCTGATGGAAGCGATTTTGGCGCACCCTGACCTGCAAGGCTTTCGTCGCTGGGTGCTTTCTACGAAAGATGCGCAAGGTCTGTATAAACAATTCGGTTTCATTGAACTCAAACGTCCTGAACGCTGGATGGAACGCCCAGACCCGAATATGCAAGAGTCACCCGATTACTGGCAGAGCGATGTTTCGCAGTAATCAGGAGAGAGTCTAATCAAACATCCGGGTTATTCAATTGTCGACGATGAAGTGAATCTTTTAAAAGCGGAAATCAGGATAGAACACTGATTTTGCGGATTGTGCGGATCAAGGTCGCCTTTTATCTGGTTCAATCCGCTCCATCCGCCCGATCCGATTTCTATCAAGAACTCAAATGAGAACTTATTCCTTTTCAGGGCGAGAACTCAATAACCCTGATCAGGTATCTTCACGAATCCTCTACTCATTTGCCAGACCTTTCCGAATGGCTTTCGCTCCTGTATATTCAAAAACTTTGTATACGGACGGCTTCACTCATATACTGAACCGAGCCGATAAAATTATTTTTGGAGAGGTAATGGCACAGAAAGGTTTCACAATTTGGTTTACAGGGCTTTCAGGAGCGGGCAAGACAACGCTTGCGCGACTCCTTGAACCAGAGTTGAAATTGCGCGGTTATAAAGTCGAAGTTCTTGATGGAGACATCATTCGCACCAATCTTTCAAAAGGTCTTGGCTTTTCAAAAGAAGATCGCGATACCAATATTCGTCGCATAGGTTTTGTTTGCGATCTGCTGGCTCGCAATGATGTGATAGCGATAGCCGCAGCCATTTCACCCTATAAAGAAGTCCGCGATGAGTTGCGCGAAATGTTAAGCAAATTCGTTGAAGTTTATGTCGAATGCCCGATTGCGGTTTTAGCGGAACGCGACGTCAAAGGCTTGTACAAAAAGGCGCTGGCAGGTGAGATAAAAAACTTCACAGGCATAGATGACCCTTACGAAGCGCCTGAAAATCCCGAAGTCGTCGCCCATTCAGATGCAGAAACGCCCGAAGAGAGTCTACTGAAAATCATCGCAAGGCTCGAAGAAATGAATTTGATTTCATCATCGTCAAAAACGGATACGGCTTACGTGCAGTAGCTTGAATTTACGCAAGCTATTTTTTATAGCTATGCAGAGCAGGGAATTGATTGAGGAAATGTTGCAGGAGTTTGAAAACTTCCCCGACATTTCATAATTCAGATGAAGACTGTAATCATAGGACTCGACGGCGCGACCTTCGACATCATCACGCCACTTGCCGAAGCAGGTCGCTTGCCTGTCTTATCAAGATTGATGCGCGAAGGGTCAGGCGCACCTCTGCGTTCGACCATTTTGCCAAACAGCTTTCCGGGTTGGTCTAGTTGCACGACAGGAACCAGTGAAGGAATGCACGGGGTTTTCTCGCCATTCATTAAAAATCCGGCAAACTATACTGTAAGAGCCATGAGCGGGCGCGATATTATGACGCGCCACGTTTGGGATTTGCTCGGCGAACAAACGGGTCGCTCGATAGTCATCAATGTACCGACTGCTTATCCGCCAGAACCTCTCAACGGTTTGATGGTCACAGGGATGCTCACGCCGAGCATGAATTCAGATTGGACATATCCGGCAACGCTCAAACAAGAAATTCTTAAAGCGATACCCGAATACATCATCGAGCCGCGCCGCAACCCAGATAAACACGCTCGCGCCGAAGAATTTCGCCGCGCCTCCGAGATGCACGAGCGCGTTGCACACCTTTTGATGGAACGAAATGAATGGGATTTTCTGATGATCGTCTTTTCAGTTCTTGATCGCGCGCAACATGATTTCTGGGCTGATATGGACGCTTCGCATCCGCGCCATAATCCGCATACTCCCAATGAATTTCGCGATTTTATTCACGAAACCTACGCACAGCTCGATACCGCGATCGGAAGATTGATTGAAAAACTTCCTGCTGATTGTCGCGTCTTTATCGTTTCAGATCACGGCTTCTGTTCAGAGTTATACGAGGTTCGCGTCAATGAATTATTGGCTTCGGCAGGATTGCTAAAATTCAAATCATCGGCTCTGCGTCGCAGCCGCGCGCGGGTGAAATCGCTCAAAGAAAAAATCTCGCGGCGTCTGTCGCCCAATCAGTTGAAAGGCAATTCGCTCGAACGAAAAGTGCTAACCGGCGGCGCCTTTCTGGACGAAATTGATTGGGCGCGCACACGCTGTTACTTCGCGCAGGACAAAGGCGTTTGGGTAAACCTGCAAGGCCGCGAAGCCCAAGGCTGGGTCAAGGAAAATGATTTCGATTCTGTCATTGAAGAAGCGCGAGACTGTTTAGCAAATTTAATTTCGCCCGTAGATGGGCATCGCGTCTTTGAAAAAGTGATGCGCCGCGAAAAAGCTTTCAAAGGGTTGTACGTAAATCGCCTGCCCGATTTGGTAATGGTTCCGGCGCAGGATGAATATGTTTATAACGAAAGACCCAGTTATGGCGACGTGATCGTGCCAGCCGATTCAACGACGGGTACGCATTCAAAAGACGGAATATTTATCGCCTGGGGCTCCAGGATTCGTAGCGCCACAAGTTTCAAACAGCAACCGAACCTGCGCGACATAGGCTCGACCGCGCTCGCCTCGCTCGGTTGTTCATTGACGCAAGATTGTGATGGGCGGGTGATTGAAGAAGTCTTCGCTGAACCCATCAATCCTGCGCGACAGGGAAGTTCCTATCGTCAAACCGACTCTCAAGCGCTCAACCAATCGGTTTACGAAGCCGACGAAGAAGCAGAACTCCGCGAGCGTATGCGGGCACTCGGTTATATCGAATGAGGGCTTTCGGTGATGAGTATGAGTAACCGAAAGAGAGATTGAAGTCCGTGCAACTGACCGCTCAAGAAGGCATCTAAAGGCGAAAGTTTAGAAATCTGTATGGAGGTTCAGATGAAAAAGAAGATCAAACGTCTGTTCGTTTACATTCTCATAGGATTTGTCGGACTCTTCTGCGTCAGATTGCTCTATGGTTATGTGGCTACTCCCGAAGCAAATGACATTGGACTTCATGCGTATGCTCAATCAGAGAATTCTGAGTTTTCCAAAAGAAACTACGCCAGCGAAAAACTTAAAGTAGATAAACCGTCGGATAATCAGTCCTATCAGGTTGACCAAAAGTATGAAAAAGTCGCATCGATGCTTTCCCAGGCTCAAGCCTTCGACGAAGAAGAAAAGAAGGTTCGCGAGGTAACGACGAAATATAACACGCTGATTCAATCCGAACAGAGTTCCGGTTTGCAAGGAAATCGTCGGCTCAACCTCGCCATAGGCGTTCCGCCTGACAGGTTCGATAGCTTTGTCACAGAGATCAAAGAGATTGGTAAGCTGTTGTCCATTCGCATAGATAAGACAGATAAGACTAATGAATATAAAGACCTCAAAGCAAAACGCATTTCATTGGAAAAAGCGCGCGATGCTTTAATCGCGCTCAAATCCAGAGGCGGAAGAATTGATGAGTCTATCAACCTGGAGAGTAAAATTCTCGAAATCGAGGGAGAGGTGCAATCGCTGGGCGTCAAATTGGGCGAATATGACCAGGAGAACGAATTTTGCACGGTCAGGTTTGGTTTACAGGAACAGACGGTTGGCAAAGCCCAGATTTCATTCATTCACAGAGTAAAAGTTGCGCTTGAATGGACAGTGAAATACTACCTGATGATGTTGGCTATTTTACTTGCCGCCAGCTTGATAACTCTGATCACCGTTGTTTTATTGGAAAAGTTGAAATGGCTCCCTCCGGCAATTGCAAACGCTGCTCAGAAGGAGTGAGAGGGTTCAGTAAGTCACCTTCATATGAAACTCAAAATATTAGTCATCGGTCTTGATGCCGCAACGATGGATTTGATTAAGCCTTGGACGGAGGCGGGGCAACTGCCTGAGCTTGCGCGCTTGATGAAGGAAGGGGCACATTCGCCCCTGCTTTCAACGGCGAATATGCACAGTGCCTCCGCCTGGACTTCTATTCTCACAGGCTTAAATCCGGGGCGTCACGGCTTGTATGTTTTCTCTGACCGCGATTTCAAAACCGGGCAGCAAGTCTTCTTCAAAGGCGGCGACCGCACAGGCGATTTGATTACCAGACACCTGGCAAAACAAGGCATGACTTCGGGGATGCTCAACGTACCAATGACGTTTCCTGCCGAGTGTGGCGAAGGCAGTTTTATGATAAGCGGATTGGATGCGCCTTCGTTGAACGCGAAAGTTTTTTGCCCGCCTGAATTGCGCGATGAATTGTTGAGCGTCGTTCCCGATTATCATTTCACGCCGCAAGGGCTTGGCGATTTGATGGGCGCAGGGCGCATCCGTGATGCCGTTCAAGCCTGGCTGAAGTTGATTGAAGCTCAAACTTGTGCCGCCGAATACTTGATTGAAAACCATCCGACAGATTTTTTTATGACGGTTTATACAGCGAGCGATTGGGGCGGTCACAATCTCTGGAAATATTTTGATGCGCATCATCCAGACTATGACGCGAACTCGCCGCATCGCGATTCGCTGTTGTCAATTTATCGCGCACTCGACAAAGCCATTTCGCGGTTGCTTCGTCTAACAAATGATGAAACACAAGTCTATGTGATTTCGGATCACGGTATGGGTTTGCATTCTGGAGCTTCGTATCATTTGGCGGAGTGGCTCGAAAGCAAAGGCTATATGCGACGAACGAAGTCTGCGGAAAAACGCGCCTCGTTATTGAGCGCCAGCCGTCGCGTCGCAAAAAATATCTTGCCTGCAAAATTCAAAGAGAAGATCAAAGCCAGCCTGGGTGATGCGCGAGTCAAGCAGATGCAAACGGCAGACAAAGATTCGTTTTATTCATCAATTGATTGGGCGCATACCACTGCTTACACGGAAGCAGGTCGCCATGTCATCAATATCAATCTCGAAGGACGCAATCAAACCGGCATCGTCGCGCAAGAAGAGTATGCGAAAGTATGCGATAAAATTATTGCCGATTTGCGAGAGTGGAAAGACGCGAAAGGTAAGCCGGTTGTTGAACGAGTGGCGCGCAGAGATGATGCCTACAAAGGCGATTTTGCGATTCGTGCCAGTGACCTCTATATCTATTGGAATCGCGCTGCAAGTTTAGGCGAGCCGCCACGCGAAGTGAAGGCGAAAGGTTTCTGGTGGAGCGGCGACCATCGCCCAGAAGGCATTTTGATTTGCAAAGGCAAAGGCATTGGCGCAAAACAAGAATTGAATTTGTCGAACGCGCCGCAAGTTTATGACCTTGTGCCGACGATACTGCACCTTGCGGGACGGACTGTTCCTGAAGGTTTAGACGGGCGAGTGATAACGGAAATCTGCGCCGATAATTCACCCGTACGCTTTGAAGAAGTGAGCAAAGAAATGACAACAGAAGGCACAGGCTTAAGCGCAGAAGAAGAGAAGTTGATTGAAGAAAAACTCCGTGCTTTAGGCTATCTTTGATTGCATATTCGGTATGCTATGATTAGCCGACGAGGTAAGTTATGAACATCACCATCACTGAAAAAGAGCTTGAAGCTTTCGTGAATGAAAAAG
>JANMSG010000737.1:0-8268 GCA_031389065.1 Acidobacteriota bacterium
TAATAATGGGAGAGTCAAAAGATAACCAGCTTTGCAGTAGCGCATGTGTGAGCCTACCCTGCCAACGCGGCTTCGCTTTCGCCTCCTCATTCGTCAGTCTGCTCTCAACCTTTGGTTGTTCATCCAAGGACGACTGCTCGACGATAGTTGGATATATTGTGACGGCACCGATTTTTAGTTTCGAACCCGGATTCGCATCGGCGATAGAAGAAGCGACGCGCATAATCGGCCGCTTTCGGTCATCGGCTGGGACTGACCGAAAGCCTTGCTTTTGCACCGCTTTGTTAGATGAGGAAAGCAGTCTGAAAGTACCTGCATCAATCACCGTGACCAAATTGGTTGCGCTCTTTGCAAGCTCTGCCAACTCAGACAAAGCGATGTCAAAAATGTCTCCCTCTCGCCCATCGGCACTGACAATTGTCGGCGCATCGTCAAGATCGGCGGAACCGTTGCCGCAAAAATAGAACAGCACCGGTTCTTCTCGCGAGGCCTCACGGAGTTTCTTAAACGACTGTAGAATCGCTTCACGAGTCGCGCCTTCATTGATGAGCGTGGTGATGTCGGTTTCTTTAAAACCAAACTTCCGTGTCAGTACCCCTTTGATGGATTCAATGTCGTTGAGCGCGCCTTGAACCACTGGCAGCTTGGCATTTGCGTACTTGTTGATTCCTACGAGCAGGGCGCGCTTTGGTGTTTTGGTAAGTTTGGTAATCTGCGCAATCAGTTTTTTCAATTGCATCGCTCTGGATTTTTCGAGCGTTGAGTCGGCTATCTGTTGAAAAGTTTTTATGGCGTCTTCGTACAGACAGGCTCCGAATTGAGCTTTGCCCAAAGCGAATTTTGCTTCCGGGTAATCACCTTTGCGCTGTTCGATTGCTTCCTCAAGAGCTTGCATTGCCAGTGTAAATAATTTCCTTTCGTAAAAGGCGCGACCAAAGCTGAAGTAGAGTTGAGGAAAGAATATCTTTAACTGCTGGTGCGATTGTGTGAATCGTTTTACTAAGGATTCGGTTTTGATTGACGAATAATTTCTGCGCTGCGCAAAGCGGTAAAGGCTCAGGTAAATCTCTTCCGGTTGAAAAATGCGCTGCTCGCGATCACCGATCAGAAGCGGAGTTTGATTCATACCGAATTCTTTAATTTTTAAAATCGTCGCATCGGTCAACTGTCCATAGGTCAGCGTTGGAACGGGTAACTCTGCAAGCTTTTGCGTCAAAGCGACAGTAAACAATCCGACAGGTTGCAATTTGCCTTCGATAGGAATCTGTTGTTCATAAGCCAGGTCTGATTTATCAGAGGCAAGCAACAGCACGTAGTCACCCTCTTCTTCGACCAGGCGGTTGAAGGTGGAAGACGGGTGCGAATCAATGATGAGTGTTTTAATTCGGGCAGGCAGGCTCTTCATCATCTCGTGTAATTCGAGAGCCGTAATGCCATTCGTGATCTTGTCCGATTTCATCAATGTATCGTGAATGAGCAAGTAAGCATCAGGGATTTTTTCGAAGTCGAGATCGTGTTTATTTCCATCCGTCGTACTATGTCCGCTGTAATGAATGACGACTACATCTTGCGGCGACAAGTTGTTTTTCAGTTGCTCAAAAGCCTGGATGATCTGTTGTCGTGTCGCCTGTTTATCGGTTATGACAGAGATTCTTTTTTTGTCGAACCCGCAAAACTGGGTCAATGATTTCATCATCAGGTTGACATCATTGACACATCCCTGGAGCAGCGGCAAGCCGGGTTCCTGATACTTGTTGATGCCGATGAGCAGAGCATATTTTTCGCCGCCAGCCTTTTGTTTGAGCCAAGCCATGTAATCTTCAATCCATTTCCCTTTCTCATCATCCGGACAGGCCTTAAGAAAGTCCGCAAAGAAACCGCAGGCGAGTTCGAAATGGTGTTGCCGGGCTTCTACGATGCCGAGATAAAACAGAGCTTCACACTGTTGTTTCAGGTCGTCTCGCTTTGCCAGCGCGGAAAAGACAGCGCTTGCCTGATCGAACTCTCGCGATTCCAGATAGGCTTTGCCGAGCGCGATTTCAGCGTCCGGCATAGGACTCTTTATCTTGTTAGAAAATTCAATTGCTTCTCGAAACTGTCGTGCGGCGGCGCGAAACCGCAAAGGGTCATCGAGCAAGTGACCCAGTTCAAAAAACGTGCAGCCAAGTTTATACAGCTGATTTGCTTTGTTCACTTCAAGCTTCTCGTCGAAAAGCGATATGACCATCTCGCCTTCGTCATCAAAATGAAAAGACCCGAAATCCGGTGTCTGCTTCGAATCAGATGACTGCCCGACTTGTTGTTGAAGATACAATCCCAACTCGTAAGACGAGATCAGACCGTTGCCGTCCAAATCCGCCTTACGAGTGTCAAAGCCCTGCACTAATGTTCCGGTGAAAAGTGAATGCCCGATGATGGGACCGCTATCAAGCGCCCGTTGTTCACGTCGCGCCGAAGTGATGACTTTGCGACTGATTCGACTGATTAAATCCGCTTTGTAACTGACAGCGTCGCGGAACGTCTTCATCGCGCTGCCGAGCGCAAAGCCGCTGTGACAGGCGTCTAAAATCAACAGCACGTGACGCGCGGGCAAGCCTCCTATATCTGCGAGGAGAGAATCTATGTTGATGTAATCGCTGCGCATATCTGTGCGCGCTTCGATAGGGATAAGATAGCCTGTCTCATACTTTTGGGTTCCGACTCTGGTTTCGCGTGTGTGCCCGTGACCAGCGAAAAACAGCACCAGATTATCATCAGGCTCAAGAACTTTCTGCATCTCGTCCTGCACCAGAGCACCGATGTCGTCTTTTGTTGCCTTCTCATTGATGAGGGGCGGAAACGGAGCGAGGAAACCCAGCTTTTCCACAAACAGCTTCTGCGTTCCTTCCGCATCACTGACAGCATTATGAAGCTTAGGCCAGTAGGTGTACTCGTTTATGCCTATGACCGCGACGATGAAGCGGCCTTCGCGAGTCGGTTTGTCGGCTTCTTCGTCCGTCTCCATGTCTCGAAATATTATCTCGCCCATAACGTTGTCCCTTCTCAATTTTCCAGCGCTTTAGCCAACGCTTTTATGCCTGCTTCGGTGCTGAAATAGGTGATGTGATCGCAAGCCACATCTTCCGGCGCAAGCATCTTCGCCCAGCCTTTCGGAATGTTCTTGATGCTTGTGACACTGACCGCGATGTCGTTGGGTTTGCCAAAGAAAACCGCTACCTCTGTTGATTTATGCAGTAACCTCTGTAATTTCAGTTTCGCCATCAATCTCTCGAAGAGATTTTTGTCCTCACCATCCTTTTTATCGAAGGCTGAGGGAATAATCGAAGTATTCCCTGCGAGCACCGAGTAGGTGATGCTTGGGTCAGAACTGCTCTGCAAATTTTTGAGGATGTTGGAATCGGCCTGCATTTGATCGAGCGTTTGGTCTACGAATTCAATGGCGTTGAGCAAACCGCCGAGAACCTGTACAGGCCAAGCGACGACCGACAGACTGTTCAAGCTAAGTCCCACGGCCGCCGTCGCCCAAGCCTGCACGGTTGCCCAGGGCGAGCCGCCGTTCGGAGTACCGAGCATGACCAGATGTTGGGCGATTTTATTGCCGCCCTCGTGTTCGATGAACCATCTAGACACCAGCCCGCCCATCGAGTGCGCCGCAATGTGTAAAGTCTTATCGTGTCCTTCGCCAAGCCCTACGGCTTCCAACCTCTGTTTGAGCGCCCGCGCAGTCTCTTCAATTGGCGTGTTGATGTTTTCGTAATCGAACGCGAGTATCAAATCATAGCGCTCAGATAAAACCGGAAGGTCAGGCGCAAGCTTCAAATGCTGCGGCCAGGCGCAGGCCGCCATGCCGCGCGTGTCGCCTATGATGCCATGAACGAAAAGCAGTATGCGGTTCGCATCCTTCACTCTCCCTGTAACCTCATTCAGGTCTTTGATGTAGTCTATGCCGCCTTCGCCATCGCTTTTGGCAACCGCAAGCAGAGGGTACTCGAAATCCCTGCCAAGTTTTTCAGCGATGACTTTATGAAAAAATATTCGAATCGAGCCGAATAAACTGCGCGAATTCACCAAGGGTTCAGGCAATCTCTCGATCTTGATTTCCAAAGCATTCTCTTTGCGTGTGGCGTATCCAAGTGGTAAGTAAAACTCGCCGTCAAAAGCTACCGGCAAAACATGTTCATTGTCTTCGAGCGGCGCGTTTACGTGAATCAGGAGCGGGTCTTGTGGCGTCACTTGGTCAACGCTTGCCCCGTCAATGTCGTTTAGTTCCAGCACGCTCAAGCCGACCTCTCCGCTTCGGCTTGTTGAAAATTCAAACGGCTGAACTGTCGCAGGGTCGTCGCGCAAAATAACCGGCAAGCTGATGGTTCCCGCGTCACGGCTCGCTTGTGGCAAGGTAGCCAGACGAGCCTTCGCCTTAAGTTTCGAATGTCCTAAAAGTGTAACTTGCGGCGCGAGCTTTGCAGTTTGATCAGTTGGCACACTTTCCTGTGGGCGAACCGTGGTAAATAACAGTTCGCTGGTGAACCAATCGGTCAGCCTGTCTCCGTCATCCGGCTCCGTGTCCATATCTCGCGTCTGCACACGTTTCATCAATCTCTTGAGTGTATTCATAGGATCAGCGCTGCGCGTCTGGCTTTCGACTGATTTCTTAAACGAGACATCCAGATTGTCTTGCTTGAGCAGCGTGGCATCACAGGCTTCCGTACTGACGATGAGCTTAACCCAGTCTTTAAATTCGACCGCTCCCTGTTTCCAGAATTCATCTTTCACCTTGAGAGTGATCACTTCGCCTTTATTTGCCCATAATTCGCCAGTCGCGCCGTTACCTTTCGGATGCAGCCATTCGCCACCGTTGGGCAGCAAGCCTGGAAAGACTTTGTAAGCTTCGGTCAAATTCAAAAGCGAGCAGAAGAGTTTCTGGTCTGTTGAGTTGGTCAGTTTGATTTTGATTTGCGGCTCGTGCCATTTGCCATCCGCGAAGGTGTAAGGAAGTCGCAGTTCACCCAAATCTGCGATGTCGAGCGCTTGTTCAGAAACTTTTCCGGTCTTCGCGTCTTTTTCGAGAAGAAAGACTTCCATTCTCACTGCATCAGTTGAGAGGCGAAGCGGCGTGTTTTTCATTTCGAGAATGCGCGCCCAGCGAGCGATGTGTTCAAGCCGCTTTACGGCGGTATCTGCGCTGTTTTCGGTCAACCCCTGAATATCGATTGTCAGAGGGCGCTCATCGGAGGCGCGGCGAATTCGAAAGCCGTCATCGAGCGCGATCAGTTTGTAATCCGATTTTCCTTCAACAGCTCGTACCAACAGAGAAGGGCTGTTACCACCTTCGGCTCTATTTAAAACATCACGAAACAGCTTGATACCATGGGCAGCGCCGCTTACCTGAACCTTGAGCGGTGGAAGCGGAGTAGCTACGACGATGGCTTTGTAAGTCTGGTCCTCATCTGGCGCTTTGTCGTCTTTGAAGGTGATAGACACATTGCTATGTGCCGCTTGCTGTTTGGTAACGCTGGCTTTGCCGAGGCTGGCTTTCAGGTCTTCAAGTGTTTTCCCATCAGCATCAATTGAGAACACGGCGAGCAGGGTCGTTTCATCTCCATCAACAGGCGCGATGCCGTGAACCGCGCCGCCATCAATTACCCAGCCCTCGTCTTTGTCACAACTGAGGGTGAAATAATGCGTATGCTCACGAATTGCGCCGCCTAAAAAAGGTTGATCCAGATCATCTAGGTTGGTTGCTTCAATCAAAGGGGTCTGTTGAGACGCTCTTGTGCGCGCTAGCGCATTGACTCGTTTGAGCAAATCTCTGTAGGTCGGATTGGTGTTGGCGCTTTGCAGGGTTTCGGTCAGGCAATAGGAAAAGACGCCGCGCGGATCGCCTCCTTCGTGCGTCTCTTTTGCTTCTTCATCGTCGCGACAGGCGGCAAGCAATATGTGCCTGCCTTGCGGGAGCGTGACCCATTTGCTTTTTGCGCCCTCACTCAAATCTTTGGTTGCTTGAACATCTTCTTCGGTTATGTCCAAGGTGTATTTCTCGCGCTCACGATGATCTGTTCCCAGGCGGCGGACGTTTGTTGCATTGGCATTGCGAGTGCCGGAACCGGAATGACACGAGTCCAGAATCACTATGACGTGCGCCCCACTTTCCGCAACTTCGGAAATGAGCTTCGAGAGTTCTTTATCCGCCAGATCATATTTACCAGGCTCTCGGCTGTCTACGCAGACAAGGGTTTCGTCGAGTCCGTCAGATTCCAGGTGACGAAACTTTCGATGCGTGCGCGCTTGTGACCCGTGCCCACTGTAATAAAACAATGCGACATCATCTTTCCCGGCTTTGCAAAGATGATTGCGAAAGCCATCAATGACGCTCTGAATCCTGGCTTCTTCATTGAGCAGTTTTTTACATTCGAGTTTGTAATCTTCTCCGAAAATGCGCTTGTCAAGCAGCGTGTGAATATTCGTGATGTCGTTTGTGCAACCGCGAAGCGACGGCACCGGGGACGGATATTTATCAATTCCTACGAGCAGAGCGTAAACCGTATGACTCATTGTTCATCCTCCTGTCTTTTTATCGTGAATGACTTCGCAGGTGATGTTCTTTGAAAAATTAATCGTACAACTTTAGCCTGCTCCACGGGCTCGTTGGATTTTTTTCAACGAACATCATTAGCATTACCTTCCTTTACCTTTAATCAAATTGCGAATGGATGTAGGGACAGGTCTTGTACCTGCCCGAATCATTGCAAGCGATGACGAATCATTTTGCTGGCGCAAAATTCGGGCAACCACGAAGGTTGCCCCTATATTTCCTTACACTAAAGCAATCCGCGCTAAGCGTGGCTCATTTAATCGCTAAAAGTAGAAGTTCATTGAAGCGGCTAGCGATATCTGCAATCGACTGAGCCTTATCATGACCATTAATGATGGTGCGCGCGTTTTCAAAATCAGCTTGACCATCTTTGATAAATTGTCCGAGCTTTTTGCCTGTGAACCAACCATCTCTCATCCCCTTAATGGCAATCTGATAGGCTAATTCCGGATTTTTTGCGCGGTCTGGTTCGCTTAACAAATCAACACCAGTCAGAGCTTTTGCTTTCGTATAATTTCTTCGCCCGGTTATCTGTACATATCCACGCCCGTGAAAGAGGGCACCATCACCTGGCTTGGTGTTGCCTAATACCTTTCCTACTTTGGTCTGCGGTCCATACCTGGAATTGAAATAAGCGGATGAGCCATGTTCATCAATCGGTCGCATCGTATGAGCGGTTTCCCATTTGAAGGTTGCCAAACAGTATGCGAGTTGTCGTCTGTCGGTCTCCGTATTTGTAAATCCCTCATCTTGTTCTATCTGACTTAGTAGAACCTCCAGCGCATCCACTAAATCCTGAGTCAAGGGTCCGAAGCGGCTGCGGTAGCCATCAAAAAGCTTCTTGCGGTCAAATGTTAACATCCTCATTCCTCCTTTGAACTTGAGATTCTCCCATATAACAAGCCATTCTTGCGTTACGTGAGACTTTTGCGGGCGCAATTGTTCAACCGTACATTCAAGAGTACGAGCGGCAACATAGAGCCTCGTGCTGTGCTCAAATAACCGACTCGATGCGCGAATCGCTGCCGATACACGAAAACATATTTCGTTATCCCTGTAAGCGTGTTGTGCGCGCTCAGATGAGCTACGACGTAGATGAATGAATCAAGAGTTTCGGGATTTTGCCAGACTATTGTGAGATGCTATCCCAAAACAACTTGTAAACCAACCGATGAATCCATCGGACAATGACAAGAACCGTAGCGCATCTTTCCCCACGTTTTGTTCTCCAATATATATAGACGGAAAAAAGAAGTAAAGTAATGCAGGTATGAAAAAATTCTTCCTTATAAGAAACCCTTGCTGAAGATGAACAAATAAGGGTTATGCAAAAATAGTTATGCTGCTGATTTTTTTGTTATCAATTGCCACGGGCTTCAGCTCGTGGTCGGAGGGAAATCATAATGACCGGCTTTAGCCAAATCACCATATGAAATTTCTTCCTGATTGCTTTAGCTAAAGCTGTAAGGAGGATTGCTTCTTTCCTTTTTTTTGGCTAAAGCCAAATTGCTTGTACTGCACGGATCCACCAGCTAATGTTCTTTGAAGAAATAATCCGCCAAGCCCGCGTAGGCGGGCGCAAGCATAAAGCCCCGTGCGCGAGCGCGGGGTGGACGAGGGTTGCAGAATTTCCTAGCCCGTGAAACGGGCGACAGAGATTAATCTATCGCCCGTTT
>JANMSG010000740.1:0-3358 GCA_031389065.1 Acidobacteriota bacterium
TCAAAGGGCAAGCCCAAGACCATCTCTTCGCGCCTGGCAAATCAACTCTCGCTTTGCGTGCTATTCCTGTCGCTTACAATCCTACGCCGGCGGTCTTTGCCGCCAGTTTACGATGCAGACTTGCCTTTCTACGCGTTGGAATTTCCGTAGCCTTCAGCAAAAGCGGAACCATCTCTAACAAAGCAAACAACGCCTACTCCTGCCATTGTAGTGGAGTCGCGTCGGCTTGTGATGCGCTGTAAATCGTACTCAAACGAGGCGACCACAGAGCGCGGACATCTTTGCTGCCAAGTTAAGCAAGGATGTCTGCGCTCCTCGCAGAAGTCGCACGGCGCTGAAAATTATCCATCAAACCTAAACGCGTGTTGAGAAATTCAATGTTTGCGACGGAGGCGCGCCAAAAAGGTAGCCAGACCTGCAATGTCTGGAAGCAAGCGCAGCAGTTTCGCGCGTTGATGGAGCGCCACAAGTGCCGCGTCTTCAACGCGGGAATGGTTTACTGAAGATTCCAGAGGTTTCACCTCTGGCTACCTTCTTCTCGCCGCTTTGCGGCGAACGACAGTTTCTCAAAACGTTCTAAACGCTTCGAGGTAAGACAAGATGTTCAAACAAGCAAAAAAGAAAAAAGCAACGACTCAAAAAGTAATCGCGCTGTTTGCATTTGGTTTTGTAATCTTGTTCGCTTGTGTCAACGCTGGGATATTTGTGCAAGCCTTCGAGCAAACCAATTCGACCGCACCAGCAAGCGATTTGAAAATCACCGCCAGCATAGTAGACGGGCGAGCCATTTCACCTGAAGACAAAATCGAATTGAAATTAAGCCGTGACTTGAAAAAAAATGAAGGTCGTCTGGCAATCCTTATCGCCCAGACAGATTTGACCAGTCTGTTCACACGCCTGGATAAAACGCTGACCTACAATCGCAAAATCCTGCCTTTACCTTTGGGTGAAAACGCTCTGACGGTTTATTTGGTTTCGCCTTCTGACGAGTGGCAAGAGATTGCGCGTTTCACTTTGCGAGTCGCCAATCAAAAAACCGACAACCAACAGACCATCACCGCAAACCAAACGGCGGAAAAACCTACTGAAATTGCCAATGAAAATGCAAAAGTAAACGATAAAGAGACGGCGAAACAGCAAACCACTACAGCGGAAACGCCCGCGCAAACCAAGCCGAACGAAAAGCCCGACGAAAAAACAGCAGCAACACAAAAGGAATCCATAACAACTGCTGCGACAAATCAAAGCGCCGCAACAACGAATCAAGAAGCAACGACGACTACAAATCAACAAGCAACGACGACTACCGCGCAAACAGAGGCCACGGCAACGACTACGGCTTCGACAACCGACACGGCAAAAAAACCAGGCGGATTCGAGAAACTCGATTTCCTTCCTGCGCTAACCCTTAGCATGAAATCGCAATCTGCCGAATCGCACTTCCCCGATTCAAATCGCCCTTCACGACCTATATTCGCAGACCTCACGATGCAAGGTTCTTTCAAAACCGAAGCGACGCGCGGCATTTTCAATTCGCAAACGCAATTCGATTTTGCAGGCTCAAGCTTTCAACAAGAGGCTTTGCAATTCGGGCGACTCGGCAACCAAGCTCCGCAAATTGATATGGCGAGTTACCTGATGCAATTCCAGGTTGGCAAAGCGAAATTCATCGCCGGTCACACTTCTTATGGCGCAAATCGCCATCTGATCAACAGTTTTTCGAGTCGCGGCGTGACCATGACTTTGCCTCTTACGACAAATTTCGATTTTTCACTGGCGGCAATGAACGGCACAAGCCTCGTCGGCTTCGACAACTTCTTCGGACTCGATCAGCGCAAACACCAAATCATGAGCGGCACTCTCGGCGTAGAGTTTTTATCGAAGCGACCTGGCGGTGTTCGTTTAGAAATCAGCGCCTTAAGCGGTTATCTGTTGCCCGTCAGCAACGTCAATCAAGGCAATGTCAACGACGCGGAACGTAGCAAAGGCTTAGGCTTCCGCTTCGTCGCAAGCGACACCAAACAACGCCTGCGCTTCGACGGCGGCTTTACCAGAAGCCTGTTCTTCAGCCCTTCAGACCCCTTGCTCAATCAAGGCTTTGATGTGGTCGCAGTTCCGGTAATCACGCGCAACGCCCGCTACCTCGAAACCAGCTTCGACATTTTGAAAGATGTTGAATTGACGAAGACCAGAAAGCTGAATCTCACCTTCAACTTTCGCCACGAAAATGTTGACCCGCTTTACCGCAGTCTGGCGGCTTCCACCCAGGCAGACAAAATCAACAATCAGTTTGAACTCATCGCCACCCTCGGAGAGATTAACGCGCAGGTTTCGCATACAAGATTCAACGACAATCTCAATAACATTCCTTCGATTTTGAAATCGCTGACGCGAGCCGAGCGCGTGGCCTTTGGCGCGCCGCTGCTTTCAATCTTCGGGAAAGCTGAGAAACCGAATCCGTTTTTGCCAAGAGTTTCCTATTCCTTCGACCGCTTGTATCAATTCGGCGCAGCGATTCCGATTAATGGCGGTTTTGAGCTGGCACCCGAAGCGATACCAAATTTCTTAGGCACCAATCAATCGTTCAGCTCCGAATGGCAGATTGATAAATGGCGAATCGGCTACCGCGCCAATCATTCTCTGCAAAACAACCGGCAGCAAGGGCGCGAAATCGCCGACTTAATCAATTTCACCAATGCTGTCTCTTTTCAGGTCAACGCGACGAAGTCGCTTGATGTAAATTTGGAACTTAGCGCCGACAACGCCAGGAACATAGAGAGTGCGCGAACAGACCGCTTACTGCGATTGGCTACGGGCATCAACTGGCGCGTCACACAACGAAACCTCGTCGCCGCGAATTTAGCTACGAGCTTCGCCGGCGACGTAGCACGAACGGTTAGAAACAGGAATGCCGAATTCGATTTGCAATGGTCTTATCAATTCACGCTTGGCAAAGAGCGCTTCAAAAAATTGCAAGGGCAATCTTTCATACGCTTTGCCAATCGTTACGCCAATTCACGTGATAACATTTTTCAACTTAACAATTTGACCAAAGCGCAAACCCTGAATATTGGTTTGAGCTTCACCTTCTTTTAGGAAGAGGTAAAAAATAGGTTGTAAATGTATAAATTGCCACTAGCTTTAGCTAGTGGTTAGAGGAAAATAATGACACAGGCTTTAGCCAAATTCCAAAAATAATAGATATGCCTCATAGCTTATGTTCTTTGAAGAAATAATCCGCCAAGCCCGCGTAGGCGGGCGCAAGCATAAAGCCCCGTGCGCGAGCGCGGGGTGGACGAGGGTTGCAGAATTTCCTAGCCCGTGAAACGGGCGACAGAGATTAATCTATCGCCCGTTT
>JANMSG010000746.1:0-7446 GCA_031389065.1 Acidobacteriota bacterium
CGATGAAGAGCGATCCAGGTTCCCGGCGTGTAAGCAATCTGGTTATGAAAATTGTCTCCGGTTGTCCATCCAGGCATCGGACATTGTTCGATGCGGTACACCAGGCCGCGCGCTTTCGCTTCTTTCAATAAGGGAATGAAACTCTCTTCAAAATCAATGAGGTTTTGATCCATGCTGAGCATTTGATTTCTGCCGACAAAGCCGCATACGGCATCTACACCGAGCAGCACTGCCGTATCGAAGACTCGCAACATGAAATCGTGTTTCTTTTTCCTTATTGTCGGATCGTGATGGAGCAGGTTGTCAGAATAAATAATGTCCGAGATGCCGATCTGATACTCACTCATGGCGGCGAGTACGCGACTGGCACGCGACCCATTGAAGGGCTGGCGCAGATCGAGAGTGTTGGCTACCGGATCAAGCATCGCTTCAGGAGGGATGTCGGTTTCTGTAGGGTGCAAGGCAGCAGAGATTTGAATGTTTCCTGCTCCCAGCTCGCGCGCAAAGGCAAGCCAATCTTCGATGGCGCGGTCAGGGTCAGGATCGCGCACGGCTCGCGGTGTAAGCTCTTGAAGGGCTGCCGTCAAGATCCCGATTCGCATGTAATGTGGTTCGAATTGTTTGATTTCCATGCCCCTCGCTTTCTCCGCCGCGCTAAAGGTGATGAGAAGCGCTGACGATTCGCTCCCCTGCGGCGCTCGCAATTTATAACATACGGTAAGATGCAATTGAAACCTGATTTACAGAAAGGATTGCGGGCGAGTTTCCAGCCTGATGCGAGGACATTCTTGAACAAGTTCGATTGATTCGGTGTAAAACAAATTTGCGATTTCTATAAGTAATCCTTTGATTGCTGTGGTTGAAAGTTTGCACTGTCTGGTTTTGCGTAGCCTCAATGAGGAATTGCTGCTGCAAAAGAGATGGATTCGATAATTCTGAAACCTGATGCTACACTGCTATCTCTTTTTAGAGTGAAATTGAGTAACCGATAAGGAACAACGCCAGTATTCTATACCTAGCACACATTGATTCAACGCCATTTTAATTCCATTAGGAGGAACCCATGTTCAAAAGATACGCGATAGTTCTTTTATTAACGACCAGCTTTTTGCTGCCGGGCGGTGTCGCCAGTGCGCAGGCTCCGCAAGAAAAAGTTGACCTGGACGCGGTGAAAAAAATTAAAGAAGAAGGCTTAAAGAATTCTAAAGTTATGGAATACATAAGCTATATGACAGATGTTTATGGACCGCGACTCACAGCCTCGCCTCAACTCAAAGCTTCTCAGGAATGGGCTAAGAAAACCCTTACGGAAATCGGATTGCAAAATTCGCATCTCGAATCGTGGGGTCCGTTTGGTCGGGGCTGGTCGCTTGAAGGATTCAGCGCCAGCATGATTAAACCTACGTATGCTCCGCTTATCGCTTATCCGAAAGCCTGGTCTGGAAGCACAAAAGGAACCGTGCGCGGCGATGTTGTTTACCTCGACGCAAAGACCGATGCAGACCTTGATAAGTATAAAGGCAAGCTCAAAGGCGCAATTGTATTACTCTCTTCCGCGCGTGAAGTAAAAGCGCACTTTGCTCCCGAAGGCACTCGCTTCACCGACGAAGAGTTATTGAAGTTGGCAAATGCAGAACCACCCGTAGCAGGCGCTGGCGGGCGTCCCGAAATGAGTGAAGAGCAGAGAAAGCGTTTCGAGCAGATGCGCGCAGAACAAGCGATCAACCAGAAAAAGATGTTGCTGTGTTTTCAAGAAGGCGCAGCCGTTATTGTCGAACCCGGACGCGGCGATGGCGGGACGATTTTCGTTCAATCTGCAACTCTTCCATATCCGCAGGATACACCCGCTGACAAGCGCAAAAACATTCGCGACAAAGAGGCTCCTGCAATCATCCCGCAAGTTGTCGTCGCAGTTGAGCACTACAACCGCATGGTTCGCGCCATCCAGAAAGGCGCTCCCGTGCAGATGGAAGTAAACGTCACTTCGCGTTATCAAGAGCAAGATCTGATGGAATATAACGTAGTTGCGGAGATTCCCGGCACAGATTTGAAAGATGAAGTCGTGATGCTTGGTGGTCACTATGATTCCTGGCACGGCGGCACGGGCGCGACAGACAACGCCGCAGGTTCAGCAGTCGCTATGGAAGCTTTGCGAATTCTTGTGGTATCGGGACTCAAACCGCGCCGCACGATTCGCATCGCTTTATGGAGCGGCGAAGAGCAAGGCTTACTCGGCTCGCGCGCTTACGTTGCGCAACACTTCGGCAGAAGAACAGATGCCGGCGCCAATCAATTTGGTGGACCTCCGGGCGGCGGACAGCAACAGCAACAATCAGCTGCGACGTATGAATTTAAGCCAGAGCATGACAAGCTTGCTGCCTACTTCAATCTGGACAATGGCACTGGCAAGATTCGCGGCATTTATTTACAAGGCAATGAATCTGTGCGATCCATCTTCAGAGCCTGGCTTGCGCCGTTCAAAGATATGGGCGCATCAACCATTACAATTTCCAACACGGGTGGCACAGACCATCAGGCGTTTGATGCGGTAGGATTGCCCGGCTTCCAATTCATTCAAGATGAGATTGAATACGACACACGCACACACCATTCAAACATGGATGTGTATGAGCGCATTCAAGAAGACGATATGAAACAAGCCGCCATCATTATGGCTTCGTTCGTTTATCACACGGCAATGCGCGATCAGAAATTACCGCGCAAGCCAAAACCCGGTCAGCCGGTGACCGTCAGAGCCGGTCAACAATAACTGGTTACAAAGGCACGCAAGAAGCCTTAGCCACAGAGTACACAAAGAAACGCAAATTGCTTCAAATGATTTTCGGCTCGATTTTCATTGGTTAGTATTTGCGAGATTCGTGTAATCTGTGGCTGAATTTTTTCAGGAGGAACGTATGCCAAAAGCCATAGATATGCACGTTCACTTGCCGACAGGCAGTTTTCTTGATGTCACAATAAAACCTTATAAACTTGCCGCTGAAAAATTCTTTCGTACAACCGTTCCCGTGCGCGAGATGAGCGAAGTAGCGGCGACCTACGAGCAGATGGATATGCTTGGCGTTTTGCTCGCCTGGGACGCTGAAACGGCTACGGGACTCCCGCCGCTCGCAAACGATGAGGTTGCAGATGTTGTAAAGACTTATCCGAAACAATTCGTAGGCTTTGCGTCGGTTGACCCCTGGAAAGGCAAACGCGCTATCGTAGAGATCGAACGCGCCGTCAAAGAATTAGGCATGATCGGCGCGAAGTTTCATCCGGGCGTGCAGGCTTTTTATCCCAACGATACGCGATTCTACCCGCTCTATGAAAAGATTTGCGAATTAAAAATTCCCGCGCTCTTTCACACAGGCACGAACGGTTTGGGCGCGGGCGTGCCCGGCGGCATGGGGATCAAGATGGACTACACGCGCCCGATTTATTTAGACCACATCGCGGCGGATTTTCCAGACCTCACGATTATCGGCGCGCATCCGGCGTGGCCCTGGCACGAAGAGATGCTGGCAATCATCGGTCACAAATCAAACGTGTTTATGGATTTGTCGGGCTGGTCGCCACGTTATATTCCCAAACAGATACTTGATGAAGCGCGAAATCGTTTCCAGGACCGTATTATGTTCGGCAGCAATTATCCATTTATTATGCCCGACCGCTGGTTGAAAGATTTCGACTCGTTAGAAGGCTTTTCCGACGACGTGCGCCAGAAAATTTTGCACGACAACGCCGCAAGGATTTTAAAGTTGTAAATGACGTATGGAGTTCAATTGAAATGAAGAGAAAGACAATATATCTGATAGGCAAACAAGAACTTTCGACACTTTCCACCAAAATTCTGCTTGCTCGGTTAAAACGTCTTCTTAAATGTGATGATTCGGTTGAACTATCCGACCAAGAAAATGGATTTTTGGTAAATCCGAATCAAATTCAATTCAAAAATACAGCACAGTGGATATCTGCGTATGAAAATGTAAAAGCAGAGCTTGCCAAGTGCGAACAGTTGCCAAAAGGGAAGGAGCTAGAGGTAAAATCCAGCTCGGCAAATTTCCGCAAACCTAAAATGATGCAATTACTTCCAAACAAAAAAAGCCGCTGATCTGGGGGAGAATTTGAAAAATTCAATGCAGATTAGCGGCTAGAGTTTCAGTAATTGTCAATCGAATGCTTTTTTCTTAACCAACTTTTTTCAATTCGGGGCGTTCTTCTGCTTTATCCGTGTTCCAGTGATTGAACAACCAGGCTTCAAATAAGCGGGCTTCTTCTTTCTTGCCGCTGAAGCGCGCACGGTTGCGACCAATCAAGGCTAAAACTTCAGCATGATGCTGTCCTGCACGGTCTCCTATGCGCTCGAAATATTCATACAATCCGGTAATGTGTGCTACCGATTCTCTAGCCATTTCCACCGTCTTGAAACTCAAAGCATTGCGGAAAAATCGGCTGTAGAGATTCTGGTCAAGCGCTGTGGTGGTGTACAAATCAAAATAACCACTTATCAAGCCTGCTGTCTGCAAGACGTTTGCCACATAGCTTGGTTTTGTTTCAACTCTCCTTGCCAGTTTACCGATGTCTGTTATCCCTGATTTGAAAAGTTTAAGGATTTGATCCTTCTTTGAAGGCTTGCTTGGAGTGCGAAGCCCTTTTGCTCTTTTCATCTGTCTGGATGCAACATTCGGCAACTCAGGCTGAAAAGGTATAACTTGAGAATTTGTGATGATCTGTTCTTCCATATCCATACTCCTACTATTTTAAGAGAAGCAGTCGAATCAGGATTCCTTACCCTGCCTGACGGAATTCTCCCTCTTCAGAACTTTTTGACTTCAAATAATCAATGAAGGCGCTGGCGGCTTTGCGCGAAAGTTCTTCAGGTTTGCACTGCATTAACTCTTTGCACTGCGCTTCGGCGTCTATCTTCTGCGAATTGGAAATCGCCCGAATCGCTACCAACTGACGCGGCGTGACGAGTTCCGCCATCGTTTTTGCCATCGGCTCACGAGGGAAATTCGGCTGCCCAGCTCTTTCGTCAATCACTTCTTCCTCCTTGCGATACAGTTCGCGGGCTATGCCGAATTTTACGGCAGCGCGTTTCAGCGCGTCGTGCTCGGCTTTCTTGATTCCTGTTTCATCATAAGCTGAGCCTGTGCCTATGCCTTGACGAGTCACGCCTTGAAGGGTTATCGAAACGGTAACCGCTACTAAATCGCCAATCTGCTTGATGCTGTTGACTTGATGCGACCAATCCGGGCAGATGCGGTCAAGCAAATCGGCTACCGTGTGCCACTCTACATAATCAACTTCGTGATCGCGACCTTGACGGTCGCGCCAGCCGACGCGCTGCTTCACCATTTCAGGCTGCACAGATTGCGAAAGCCTCTTAAGCAATTGATCAAAGGGAACTATGCGATTGTCTTCGCGGTTTTCAAACATATTGATTTGCCTTTCCTCATCAAATTTCGTTTCCAATACAGCCGTTTCTCCTTGTTCCGCTGATGAAACAGGAAGTAGCGTTTCGTTGTTGTTTTCATTCTCTTCTGTATGCGCATCAGCGGCTTCAAGGTAAAATTTAACTGCCAGTATATGCTCGCAACGAAATTTAGACTCGCTTGCACTTCGTTCTTGAAACTCGGCACAGCTACATTTAACGCGACCTTCTTCATCTTTCCAAATGCGAAATGTCTCTTTCCTAAACCCTGGCGAAGTAACGTTGAAGCCCTCATAATCTCTGCCAACCAATCCCATCGCAGCGATCGCTTTCGCTCTGTTTACCACTGAAGTGTTGTGTTCAGACGCTATACTAATCATCGTTGTGTGTTCCTCCTGTAAACTTCTTTCCCAGCCGCCAACCTTATTTTTAAGCCTCTTGATTCGCGTATTGATATTTCGCGAGGCGCATTGATTTGAAGAAAACCCATCTCGTCTTTATTTTTTCAAGGCGCCCCGCGAATCCTTTATAGATACAAATCAAATAACTCCTTAGCTGTACGACTAATAAATTCCTTGTGTTTCATACGTGCAACAGTGTATCATAGGCTTGTGGCTGTTGCAAGGATAAAATTTAGTGTTGCGTGCAAGACTTGCAATATGCTATACAAAGCAGTAAGAGAAACAGCAGGAAGGAGTGTCTATGGACGAACCGACTTTAAATATTGTCGAAATGGGCGAGTATGTGAAACGCAAGCGAGAGGATGAAAAGCTCTCTTTGCGCGATGTCGCCAAAAAAATTAACGTTAGCGCATCAACGCTTTCGCGTATCGAAAATGGTATAGGAACGCCCGACAGTGCGACCTTGGCGCGGTTAGCTGCCTGGCTTGGGATTCCGCTTGAGCGCTTGATGAAAGGCTCTTTGATGGGCGAGCATTTGCGAGGGGAATCGGCTTCGGATGAATCTTGGGCAGAGCCTGTGATATATTTCCCTACGGAATCTACGCCCAGCATTGTCGAAGCTCACTTGCGCGCAGACCGCAAGTTGAGTCCAGAAATGGCGAAAGCTTTAGCAGAACTTTTCCGTGTGGCGTATAAACAATTCTCTGATAAATAAATCGTTGAGTAGTGGATAGAGAGTAGCCTCTATGGAAAACGAAAAAGCAACTGAGCCCCTATCGTTTGAAGAATTGTTGCCGCCGACCGCCAAGCGTCGGGTTCACGAAAGAATCGCGCTCAAGATACGCGAGTTCGCTGGCGTAGCAATAGACCAGATACTCAACCCTTGGGAACTAGCCCCCTACGTTAAACTCAAGGTTGTCAATATCAGAGACATTCAAGGTCTATCGGAAGAAGCGCGCAAACAATTGCTGAGAATGGATGGCAAAGGTTGGTCTGGTGGCGCGAGCCGTCCGCTGCCAAATGGTTGGCGGCTCGTTTTCTTGAACCCGACGCACGGCAAAGAGAGGCAAGCCGCCACTTTGATGGAGGAGTGTTGCCACATTATTCTGGGTCACTCGCCTACAAGGCTTAGAACGGAGCAAGCGGAAGCAAACATAAACTTCCGCAACTTTGACGAGAATCAAGAGGAGGTGGCTTACGCGGTTGGCGCTGCCGCTCTGGTGCCTTTTTTCTCATTGAAACACGCTGTAATTGCTGGATTATCAGCCACCAAAATCGCTCGAAGATTTGCCGTCAGCCGCGAACTGGTTGAGTATCGAATCAAAGTCTGCCGCCTCTGGCAGGAATACAAACAACTGCAAAAAGCTGCCGGATGATAAGGCATCGCAAACCGAGGATGTAGCTTTGCAAAACTTGCATCGTCTTTTATTTTTCAAGGTTCTTTACAAATAAAAAGTCATGACAACTAACATGGTCGAACGCTTCCGTCGTTGGTTTGAGTATGAAAATGACTCTCATACGAAAACCCTCCGATCATTTCAAACCGTACCTGATGCAGAGCGTGCATCACCCTCATTTCAAAAAGCCGTCAACCTTTTTGCACATATCGTT
>JANMSG010001018.1:0-1822 GCA_031389065.1 Acidobacteriota bacterium
GCATCGCAAAGGTGGCGAGATTAAAAGTAGGGGGTACTGCTGTGTTGCTCAATCGTAGCCCGCGAATGCGGGCGATAGCATAGAGTCACGTGCGTCAGCGCGTGGGAGGACGAAGCGTTTTCTCCGAGCCCGTGAAACGGGAGATAGATTTTCATCAACTGATCTATCGCCCGTTTCACGGGCTAGGGGTTTTGAGACCTCGCTGACCCAGCGTTGCGCGTTGCTCCACACTGGGCTTTATGCTTTCACCCGCTTCGCGGGTTCGTTGCTTCCCCCATTCTTGCTGATTGACAACCATACGATTACCTCACTACCAAATTACAATGCTCCGGCTTTGAAGATGATAGCGAGAAAAGTTTGTAGTAGAATGCTGCTCGCATGAAATTATTACTCAGCTTTTCTCTATTTGCTGCTTTGTTGATTGCAAATTCTCTGCATGGTTTTGCTCAACAGCAACTCGGAGTGGGTCGCAAATATACCAGCGTAGAACGTATGCAAATTGCGCGTTTGCAAGCGGTTCATCAAGACCGTTTGCGGTACCGGAAAGAACGTCGCACCGTAAAACTGAAAACCGGTTACAAAGATTACCGCGCCATCCTTCATGCTCACGCCGAAGACTCTTCGCACACTGGCGGCACGCGACCTGAAATTTTAGCGGCAGCCAAACGCGCAGGCGTACACATCATCATGCTGACAGACCACGTTCGACCCGAACGCGATTTCATCAACGATAGTTGGCGCGGGTTGAAAGAGGGCGTATTGTTTATTCCAGGCGCAGAACACGAAGGCTTTTTGTTGTATCCAATGGCTTCGATTAAAGACAAACCCTGGAAGACGCGAGATGAGTACATAAAGTTAGTCAAAGAAAACGGCGGTGATATTTTTCTTTCGCACGTTGAAGAAAGACCTGATTGGGACACCCGCGAACTCAATGGCATAGAGATTTACAATCATCACTCGGATATTAAAGACGAACCGTTATTCAATGCCTGGCTGATCGGGTCTTTTACCAACGCTGCGCGCTTGAATGAAATCGTCAAATCGCTTGCCGAATATCCAGAAGAGGCTTTCGGCGCGCAACAGGACTATCTTTCATCAATCATTGCCAAGTGGGATAAGGACACTCTCGAACATCCTGTCACAGGTGTTGCGGCAAACGATTGTCATCACAATCAAGTCTTCACAGTTACGGTTGTTGACGACAATACGATTGAAGTCGGTTACATCACAAGCAAGCCTACGATGAGGCGCATTACCACACAACAAGCGGCTGGGGTGGCTGAATTGACACGCGGGCGCAAGGCTGGCGAATTGATTGCCAAACTTGATTTCGATATTTACGAACGCAGCATGAATTATGTCAACACGCATATACTGGCGGCGAAACTTGATGAAGCGACGGTGCGCGACGCGCTCAAACGCGGTCACGCCTATGTTGCGCACGATTGGCTTTGTGACGCGACAGGCTTTGCTTTTCTTGCAGAGGGAAAAGCCAGACAACGAGTGATGGGCGATGAAATCAAAGTCGCAGACGCGATGAAATTAAGGGTGGCTACGCCGCTGGTCTGTACTTTGAAATTGATTCACAACGGCAATGTTATTCTCACAACTCAAAGCGATAAGCTGGAATTCGAGCCGAAAACAAAAGGTGTTTACAGAGTCGAAGCCTGGCTAGAGGTGGATGGTGAACAACGCCCCTGGATTTATTCCAACCCGATTTATGTTCGCTAGCTGATGTCTGGACACTTTTGAAAAAGGCGAGCGCCTTCGCCTTCGCGTCGCAGATGGCGAGATGGATTGCGTAAAAGAGTAAACTGATCAG
>JANMSG010001019.1:0-5108 GCA_031389065.1 Acidobacteriota bacterium
CGGATGCGCCGATGAAAAAGCGCGGGGTGATTTGTAAAGGGTGCGCGTGATCGGTTACCCATTCCCGCTCATCCTCCATGGTCTCGCGCAATAACTCCGGCAAATAATGCATCAAGCCCACGGATGCCAACTCGCCGCCGCTTGCCGTCAACAAGTTCATCAGCAATTCCCTGAGCGATTCAGGCAAAGCCTCAATCATTTCCGCAGTCAGTTTGCCGCCTGTCGAGGCCAGCAAGATCGCGGCGCGCACTTCATCCGACAGTTTATTCAAAGTTGAAGCGAGAACTTCTTCGTTCAACTCGGTGCCGGGCATAGCGGCAACCGTGATGTCCAAAGATTGCTCGGCACCGAAGCCCGATTTCTCCATAATCTCGAAAAATTCTACGGGCTCAAGTTTGTACTCCGCTTCGTCTGCCGTAATTGGCGAAATCGTCCCCCTGGGCGTTTGTACCGTATTTGAACTGATCAAAGAGATGTAGCCATGGAGCGGTGAGCGCACGCCGATTTCGAATTGATACTGGCGGTCAGGGAAAACCACCATCCAATATCGTCCGCGTTTGCCGACGTTGAAAAAAGCTTCTTGTCCGCCAAGCGCGTCACGCAATTTCAAAACAGTTTTGAAATTCGTCACTTCTTCAGGCGGGAAGAGTTCGGTTAAAGCCTTTAAGTTTTCTTCGCGCACTTCCCAGTAAATGAAGACGCGGAAAGGGTCTTGAACCATGGCTCGCATAATGTCTGTTCCATAAGTATCAGGCACAGGCAAGCCCAAATCAATGAAAGGCTCTGCGTCAACCGAAACGGCTTCGGATTTTTTATTGGCTCCGCTGGTTTCTAATTCGGTTGTTTCTAAATCGCTGGCTGCTAATTCCGTGACCGGTGTTTTGGCGACTTGCGCCGTCTTAAAAGGCGATGAAGGTCTTAATATAAACAATTTAATTTTCCTCTTTATCTTTATATTTCAACGGTAAATCAATTTGCTAGTTTGTAAGCTCGGCGGGGAAGTGTCAAGCGCGCAAACCTTGCGTCTTACCTAAATAGAGTTGTTGCAAAGTTGGTTAAATGGCTTGTCGGGTGACCCTGCGGTGGTCGCCCCCTCCTTGAAAGAGACGAGGTAAATTTGCAGCGTACGCATTTCAAATCGGGGCGCACAAGGAGGTACGCCCGTACAACTCTGCTAAACTTTCACCTGATTCCAACTTTATAACGAGCCTACTTCCCTAAAGCCATAGTTGTAAACGCGATAATTTAAACGCATAATAACAGGTGCGATTCGCCGAATAAGCAATTTGAAGAAGAAGTAAAACAAACGGCTGAGCCGAGCCTGGTGGGATTCAAGCTTTGCTTCAATCGCTGAAATCTAAAGATAGCCAACTCCCTTTTAAGGTGGAGTTGCCTTTTTGGGTTTCAATCGCCTTAGACTTTATTGCGTGAGGAGAGAAGTTAAATGGAAAAAAGTTCACAAACACAAAATACAATACAAGACACTTTTCTAAATCAGGTCAGGAAGGAGAGAAACCCTGTAACCATTTACTTGATGAGCGGCGTTAAGCTCACAGGGAAAATCAGGAGTTTCGATAAATACTCTGTCATTTTGGAAGCAGGGGCGCAAGAGCAGTTGATATTCAAACACGCGATCTCTACCGTATCTGTCATACGCGGAGGCGGACGCGATTTTCATCAGAGTCACTCTGACCGCGAGCACGCAAGCCCTGCGCCACCCCCTGAAGCGAAAAGCATCGCCGAAGGTTCATAAACCAAAGTTCTTACAAGCAAATCAAAATGAAGGCTGTCGTCACCCGTGGCAGCCTTTATTAATCGCTCAACCAAAATGCGCGGATTTTTCATCACTCTGGAAGGCATAGATGGCTGTGGCAAAAGCACACAGCTTGACAAGCTTGCCCAGTCACTCAAACAACGCGGCTTCGATGTTGTCACGACTCGTCAACCGGGCGGCACTCTCATAGGGCAAAGCATACGTGTTCTGATGGTGAAAGAGCATAATAAACTCGTGCCGCTTGCAGAAGTCCTGTTGATGATGGCAGACCGCACGCAACATGTTGCTGAAACCATCAAACCGAATCTGGAAGCAGGACACATCGTCATCTCTGACCGCTACACCGATTCATCCGTAGCCTTTCAAGGTTACGGACGCGGCTTGGATATTTCAACGGTCGAAGAATTGAACCATCTGGCGACCGGCGGATTGACTCCTGACTTAACCCTTCTCTTTGACCTGGAGCCTGAGTCTGCGCGTAGCCGTCTTGATAATCGAGTTGAAAATCGGGCGAGCGACGATTCGCCTATGACAGGTTTTGACGAAGAGAAGCGCGATTTTCATCTGCGTGTGCGCCAAGGCTATTTGAAACTGGCTGCGCAACATCCAGAGCGCATTCGCGTCATCAATGCAGACCGGCCGATTGACGAGATTTACGAAGAAGTTGTTGCCCTTGTCTTATACCTTTTAAGGACTGAGGACTGAGGACTGAGGACTGAGAGAAGAATCATAACCGCAGGGTTTTTGAAATTACTGCGTAAATAAAAAAGTGAGCAGCCAATTTTTTTCTCAGTCCTCAGTCCTCAGTCCTTATCACTGAGCCATGCTAGACGATGAGCTTTTAATCGAAACACCTGAGCGAGTCGAGTTGCACTATATACTCGCCAACATAGGCAATCGCTTTCTTGCGGCGGCCATAGACCACATCATTCAACTGCTTTTGATGGTGGCTCTCGTTCTAAGTTTAGGAGGCTTGACCAAGTGGGATTTCTTGTCTGCGTTTGGGACTTGGGTGGCGGCGATTGCCATACTCGCGATGTTTGCGATTTACTGGGGCTACTTCGTTCTGTTTGAAACTTTCTGGAATGGACAAACGCCTGGCAAACGCATCATGAAACTGCGCGTCGTGCGCGAGGACGGGCGACCCATCAGATTCTTTGAAGCCTTTGTCAGAAACCTCCTGCGCATCATTGATATTTCGCCGCCCTTCACTTACGCCATAGGCGTGGCGACCATCATCTTCAGCCCGCGCTCAAAACGCATAGGCGATCTGGTAGCCGGAACGGTTGTCGTCAAAGAACGCGCTTCCGAAGCTCCTTCGCTCGACGAAATCATCAGGCTTTCGGAAGTCGAGCAGAAAAAAATGGCAAGTGCCGGGCCCGCGCCTTTCAAAGCCAACACGCGCTTGCTTTCAGACCGCGAATTGCAAGCCGTCGAAACCTTTCTCAATCGCCGGTTTGAACTCAACGAGCCAAACCGTTCCATGCTTGCGGCGCGCATTGCGCAAGCCGTTTCCTCAAAACTCGGCATCCTCAACGTGCCGCTTTCACCCGAAGCCGTGCTCGAAGAAGTAGAACGCCAGCACCGCGTCCAATCGCGTTACATTGATTGAATTTTTGGTTGATTGCGTTTTCACGTTTTGATACTCCTTGCACGACAGCAGATTCAAATCAGATGGCGCTTTTGATGATCAAGCATATTGCAGAGGATCATTTGTTCCTGCTTCTGCAAAGCCTTTACGTCGCAACACACAGCTATCGCATCTGCCGCAAGCCAAGCCTTCCGCCGTAGGGTCGTAACAACTATGCGTCAGCAAATAATCAACGCCAAGCGACAAACCCGTTTTGATAATCTCGGCTTTCGTCAGGGCAATCAGCGGCGTGTGAATCTTGAGTTTCAGGGTTCCTTCAACACCGGCTTTCGTCGCCAAATTCGCCATCTTTTCATAGGCTTCGATGTATTCGGGACGGCAGTCTGGATAGCCGCTATAGTCGAGCGCATTGACGCCTATGAAAATATTTTCGGCGTTGAGTGTCTCTGCCCAAGCCAACGCGAAGGATAGAAAGACGGTGTTGCGCGCTGGCACATAGGTCACAGGGATGCCCGAATTCATTGCTTCATTTGAGCGTTCCTTTGGCACTTCGATTTCATCGGTGAGCGCCGAACCGCCGATGGCGCGCAAATCAATATCAACAATCAAATGTTTCTCAACGCCCAGGGCATTGGCTATGCGACGGGCGCTTTCGAGTTCAATCGCATGGCGCTGCCCATAGCGAAATGACATCGCATAACTAGCGAAGCCTTCTGCTTTCGCGATTGCCAATACGGTAGTTGAATCAAGTCCCCCGCTGAGTAATACAACTGCTTTTTTAGTCATTCGTCTTTAGTCCTTCGTCCTTAGTTTGCGTTCCCTGGAAATCTTTATAAAGCAAAAAGGTTTGGCTTCAAAGCCGAGTAAGGTATTATGTCGCTTCGTGACCTGGAAGCTAAGGACTAAAGACGAAGGACTAGGGACGAATGACTACTTATCAAACTTATTCTCACAATCGCAACTACGGCTGTCGTATCACTGAATTTGTTTATGAAGGCTACCGATGTGTGGCGCTCGAAAATGAAAAATTGCGTGTCACGGTGATCGCCGACAAAGGCACAGACATTATTGAATTTTTGTACAAGCCGAAAGATGTTGATTTTCTATGGCGAAATCGGGAAGGATTGCGCGCCCGATATTTGCCGTCGAGCATACGCCAGTCCGGCACTTTTCTGGATTTTTACGAAGGCGGTTGGCAAGAGTTGTTTCCAAACTGCGGCAACGCTTCCGTGCATCAAGGCGCAGAACTTGGGCAACACGGCGAGGTCGCATTGTTGCCCTGGGCTTATACCATTACGAAAGACACGCCTGAAGAAATCGAAATTACATTTTCAGTTCGTACGGTGCGCACGCCCTTCTATCTTGCAAAGACGCTTTCGCTTCGGCGCGGGGAAGCGATGCTCAGAATTCACGAGCGCGTCACCAATGAAGGCGGGCAGGCGGTAGATTACCTCTGGGGGCATCACCCGGCCTTAGGTTGGCCTTTCATTGATGAGCATTGCCGGATTGATTTGCCTGAGTGCCGCATTCGCACGGTGGCTGAATACACGACGGCAACTTCGCGTTTGCAGGCCGATCAAGATACGGCTTGGCCAATAGGCAAGGGCAAAGACGGTAGCGCAATTGATTTGTCTATCGTTCCAGCGCCCGATATTCAATCGTCAGACATGATTTTTCTGGAAGGAATCAAGGACGGTTGGTTCGCTGTAACAAACACGGCGCAGCGCGTAGGCTTTGCGATGC
>JANMSG010000795.1:0-4578 GCA_031389065.1 Acidobacteriota bacterium
GGCGAAATGCCGGGGATCGGCCATGTAGTGGGTCGGCGCGGGAATGAGGTAGGAAAAATAGCGTTCCCAATCGCGCGAAACCACCGACAGGTCCTGCGGCACGCGATAACCCATTTGCGCCAGACCGCTGACCACGGTGAGGTAGTGAAAGACATTGGCCACCAGCAGGGCGGTCGGCGCCGGCTTGCGCTGCAGCAGGCGCTTCACCGCCGTCACAATGCCGGGCACCGTGGCGTCGTGGTAGGCGATCATCACCTCGGTGTCCTCATACGGCGAGCGGCGGATGCCCTCGGTAAAGCCCACCTCGCTCTCCAGGTCGCCGGCGCGGCGCGATTTCTGGATCACCAGCGCCACCCGGCGGTGGCCGCGGCCCAGCAACATCCCCGCCGCGTGCCGGCAGGTGGCGCGGTGATCGAGGTCGCAATAGGGCAGCTCGATGCCGGCGTAAATCGTGCCCGCCACCACGCACGGCACCTTTTGTTTTTCGAACCACTTCTGCACCGGCTCGGCCGACAGCAGCAGGATCCAGCATTTGTGCGCCTGCTGGCTCAGCAGGCGCTGCAACGCCCGGCCGGGGTCGCGCTGGGCGTATTTTCTGCCATGAAAGGTGTGGAGCCGGCACCCGCGCTCACCCAGCATCGCGCGCAACTGGTCGATCCAAAGGATGTGCTTCGGCACCAGATCGTCCAGCGTCCCGGGAATAAGCAGCCCGACATCCTGCGACGCCAGCCGCTTGCCCTCAGGCTTGCCGGCCTGGAGGACAATGCGGTTGCCCACGCCCTGTTCGGAAGCGATGACGCCGTCCCGGCGCAACTGCCCGAGCGCCGCGCGCAGGGTGTGCCGGCTGACCTGCAGCATGTCGCACAGGCTGCGTTCTCCCGGCAGCCAGTCGCGCCACGTCCCCTGCACGATCTCGTCCTGCAAAACCATGGCCGTCTGCTTTTCCAGCGACTGCCGTTGGGGTATTTCATACTCGGATGCGTTACTGGCGCTGCCGTCAGCGGTCTCTATTTCTCGCCATCAAGCAGCGACCCACAAACAGTTTCCATGCGTGAAACCAGCGAGTATTTCGACACCTTGAAGCGCGAAGTCAATTTAACTCCGCAGCAAGTAGAGAAGATGAGCGGCATCCTCGACCAGATGCGCAATGATTACAAATCGGTTTGCGCCGACGTGCGACCGCGTTACTACACTGTACGCGAAAGCGCGCGAATCAAGATGCGCGAATTGCTTGCGCCCGAACAACAGGAACGCTTCGACGCCATCGTCACACAAGACGATTGCAAATGTCCCGATACGCCCAAGTAATCCGGGCAACAGGATTCGTCAGAGTGATTCGCTACTCGCGCACTTTTGCAATAAACTTTTGGGGAACCATAATTTCAGGTGTATTGAAAATTACAGGAAAATTTTAAGATGAAGAATTTTATTCAGGTATTGCTACTTACCATCGCCGGCTCTCTGGCTCTCGCAGCACAAGCGAGCAAACCCGCAACGATTGAGTGGCACGACACCGTGCGAGATGTTTTGATTGATGGCGAAATTGACCGCGCAACGCAAGTGATAAGCTGCGATTCACCTACACGCCTGGCAATGCTTTCGCCCAAACTCAACAACGCCGTCATCCTCAACATTGATGATAAAAGCGTCAGCCTGATGGCGAAAGAGGCCTTCCGTTTTGCCGCCGACAAAACCTCTGCGACTTCTGACGAGAGCAAGGAGAAGCAAGCCGCAGGAAAATTTATTCGCGTTGATGGGGCGAACTCTTCCTTCGTGTATTCGTTCGTCGTTGACGGCAAGATGATTGTGATACGGTCACATCCTGGACTCACGGGCGAAATGATGGAAGATAAATTATGGGAGGGTGTTCCCGTATGGCGCGCCAAGATGGATACCTACACGCCTGACGCGGCGGCGGTCGCGGCGATCAAAGCGATTGATAAAGAGACAACGGTGACGTTGATTTTCGGCACCTGGTGCGGCGACAGTAAAACCTATATTCCGCGTTTAATGAAGACACTGCATCAAGCCAATAACCCGAAACTAAAAATCAAACTCGTAGGCATAGACAATCAATTCAATCAGCCTACAGACGTCGTTCAGCCGCGCAGGCTCACCAACGTGCCAACCGTAATCGTCGAGCGCAATGGACGCGAACTCGGTCGCCTCATTGAAACTCCGGCAACCGCAAGCGCCGAAGAAGACCTCGCGGCTATCTTGAATGAAAAGCCTCTGACGCATAAAGGTCGTTTGGAACGCGGAGCGAAGCTCGGGCAAGGCATTTACTCGTATCGTGACGCAAGCGGCAAAGAGACAGGCAAAGAAGACTGGGAGCTTTTCGCGGGCAAAGACGGAGGCTTCCTGGTTCACAGCCGCATCACAACTGGTGATTTGATTACAGAAGTTTTTCATCAGGTGAATGCCAAAAAGAATCCGAGTTTTATAGAAGTAACGAAATGGTCTGGCGATCACATCACGCGCACGCGCTACAACATTGACGATCATTCGTTGTCTGCGACCATGCGCGGCAGCACATCCGGCGTCGTCAAACAGACGCTCGAAGTGCCAAATCAATTGGCTGTGTCATCGCCGAGCATAGCCGCTGAAGGTCTGTTTTCGGCGCAGATGAATCAAGGACAAATCGCAAGTTATTTTGTGCCTCGTGATTTTGTGACCACCACAGGCACCTTGGGCAAAGCCAACAATGAATCGAAAGGCGATGAGGCGGTGAAGGTTCCAGCCGGAGAATTTCGCGCCCAGCATTTGATTCGCAAATCAGGTAAAGATATTTCGGAATGGTGGCTGCATTCGCAACTGGGCGTTCCGGTTCGCGGGAGACTGGCAAACGGCACAGAGTTCGTTCTGACTTCAATTGAACTTACGCCGAAGCATTAATAATCTCAGAAATACTTGCAGTAGGTAGAAATAAGTTTTTTACACAAGGCTTCCTATTTGCCAATGGATTTACCGCAGAGGTTGCAGGATACGACGCAGAGTATCGCAGTAGAAGATTATGAAATCTCAGCGTTCTGTCGGTAAACCTCTGCACCCTCTGCGGTGGAGTAAACATCCACTGCTAAATATCTTCTCTTCTCAAAAGCGTCATCCTTCTATCTGGTAGGAATAAGTCATCGAGCCTTGCTTGACTTGCACTTCGTCAAGCAATAGCATCGCTCGCGATAAATCTTGCATCTATAGCTCTCCTAGATGATTTGTGGAGCAGGTGAGGTAGCGGTAACTGTCTAGTCTGCGCAAGTCTTGCGCCGAGATTGACTTGAAAAGCCAGCGGGACTTCGTTTCAGTCAACCGCAGACTAGACAGTCTACGGTACAATCAGGATTTCTATATGAGCACCTGAACAATGAATAAGCAAAGCGCACAAGGTAGTCAGTACCTGCGCGGCTTGCGATGAGGAAATTACCCGATGACTCGCAATCAAAACATGAACGCGAAGTTTCGAACCGCGTTAAAAAACGAATTGCCGGTCTGGCTTCAGGAAGGCATTGTCTCCGAACAAACGGCGAAGCAGTTATCGGAAAAGTATCAACTCGATCATCTCCAGGCGGAATCTTCGCGTCTGCTCTCGGCAGTCATCTTCACTATCGGCGGTCTCTTGCTTGGCGGCGGTTTGATTACTTTTGTAGCCGCGAACTGGGAGGATATTTCTGCGCCCGTGAAATTGGCGATTCTCTTTTCTGCGCTGCTGGCTTTTCACATCGTTGGTTATTGGCTCTGGCACCATAGAGGTTGGTCGCAGCTCGGTCAGGCGCTGATTTTTTGCGGCTGTCTGGTCTTTGGCGCAAACATAGGGCTGGTCGCGCAAATCTATCACATACGCGGCAACTGGTACGGAGCATTCGGAGCTTGGGCTATCGGATCGCTTGTGATGGCTTGGGCGGTGCGGAGTTGGATAACCGGCTTGCTCGCCCTCTGTACCTCCTTCCTCTGGTTCACAGGCTTTCACAGTGATGGCAACCAGCAAATCTCTATCGCATATCCTTTCGCATTAGCGGCTGCCTTGATTCCGTTGGCTATCATCACGCGTTCGCGTGTGCTTTACGCGGGAACTTTTCTCGGCATTATCACTGCGGCGTGTGTAAGAGCAGGCGACGACAGCACAAAACAGGTATTGCTGGCGATGGCGGCGGGCGGCTTCCTGGCGTGGACAGCGGGCAATCTTCATCGCCTCACCAACTGGCATAAAGAATTCGCCAACGTCACTGCGGGACTTGGATTGAGTGTGCTCGCGTTAGCTGCCTACATCGGGTCGTTTCACGATGTGTGGGACTTACCAACCCACAAAGATGCGCTGTCGCTGTTGGCGATATTATTTCTCGCCAGCTCTTTAGCAGCCTCAGTCTTGTGGTTACAAAGAGAATCAAGAGAGAGGCTCTGGCTGCCAATCGGTGTGTTGATTGTTGCCGTGCAACTGTGCGGAAGCGCTATGCTTGCCAGCACGACTGCAAACGATGCAGAAGTGTTATTCACCCTTCTCACGAACATTGCCGCATTGGTTTTAGCGGCGATGATGATTGGCATCAGTTTGATTGACGAGCAGCGCGCAGTTTTTTGGTTAGG
>JANMSG010000828.1:0-3908 GCA_031389065.1 Acidobacteriota bacterium
GGTCGCTACAGCGAAGCGCTTGACGTCTGTAAACGAATCCTCGGGCACAAAACGCATAATGCGAAATTCTATTGTCATCTCGGAATCGCTCATGAAAATCTACATCATCATGAGGAGGCACTTCTGGCTTATCGGCAATCATTAGCGCTTGATCCGAATTCGTTTCAAACTCATTATCAACTCGGCCTGGTTTATCAAAGTCTGGAGCGCTACGAAGAAGCCCAGCAAGCTTACGAACTGGCCATTGGATTGAAGCAAGATTTTCCCGATGCTTATTACAAACTTGGAGTGATCTATTCCAAACTCAAGCGCTATGAAAACGCCATCGAAGCCTATCAACAAGCCATACGGCTCAAGCTCAATTACGTTTCCGCGCATTACAATCTGGGAGTCAATTTTTTGCGAATCGGGCACTATAAAGAAGCCGTCGGCGTCTACAAAACTGTCATCAGCATTGAGCCTGATTTTGCCGAAGGACATCACAATTTAGGTGTAGCCTATGCCAATCTCAATCAAACAGAAGAGGCGATTCGCTCCTACAAAGATGCCATCGGCATCAAGCCGGAATTCGTTGATGCATATTTCAATTTGAGCGCTGTATATCGCAAACTGCGTCGCTTCGAAGAAGCTGTGCAATCGTATAAACACGCCATACGCATCAAGCCCGAACACGCCGACGCGCATTACAAACTCGGGCAATTGTACTTGAGGATGGGAGACAGAGCAGCTGCCCTAGGCGAGTACAAAGTTCTTCAAGGACTCAACATGACCATTGCTCATAAACTCTTTAATGAAATTTATAGATGATGCGTTTGAATTACCAGAAGTGTGTGCAAATCAATAGATGAGGGGAAGCCTTGCCGCGTAGCGACGATTGATTATCGCCAGCAATCCTACTCAATCGTCGCTGACGCGACGCGAATGTCGAGCTTGTTTGAATGCAGGCATTAAAATACCTGCCTAAAATCAACCGCCGCTATGCGGCAGAAATCTCTTAATCGTATCGTCGCATTTTATTTCTCTTTGGGTCTATGATTACCGGCACCTTTCCTTGCGGCTCTTCAGCTTTCTCTTCATTAGAGTTTTCCATTTCTTTCAAGACTCTATCCAAATCTTTTTCCATGGCATCTACATCTATTTCATCTGTGGTTGAAACCGTTTCGCTGGTTTCTAAAGTTAAGTCTTCTGCTAAAGGGTATTGCTCGGGATGCTTATAACAGATCCCCATTGACAAATAACCTGGCATTGCAACACGAATTTTGCCGGGGCAATATTCATTGGCAACCATCCCTGTCTCCGGATCTATTTCCATCATTTGTACACCGGCAGGTTTCGCAAAACTCTCTGCCGATAAATCAGGACGCAACGCAAGAGCCTGCTTAACAAACTCTGTCCAAATCGGCACAGCCGCTTCGCCACCGGTTAAGCCCAGATCTTTATTATCATCGTTGCCAACCCATACCACGACTAAAAGATTCGGTGTATAACCGACAAACCAGGCATCGCGTGAGGTGCCTGTCTTTCCGGCAGCCGGTCCTTGATAACCCAGTTGTCGGATGCGGGCAGCCGTGCCGCGATTGACCACTTCGGCTAACGTATCGGTTACCACATAAGCGGCAGATGCAGGCATCACTGACGATTTCGCAGGATTGCCGCCAGCAATAATGGCTTTCCCACTTCTGATAGAATTTATGCCAAATGGCTCAATATTCATGCCGTCATTTGCAAAAGTCGTATAAGCCTGCGCAACCTCAAGGGGAGTCGCTTCAAATGCTCCTAAAGCCATCGAAGGATAAATATGCGGTATAGACAATCCAGAGTGTTTTGCCATTTCAGCGACACGCCCTAAACCGACTTGCAGGGCTGCCGCAACGGTCACAACATTCAACGAACGAACCATACCTTCGCGCAAGGTCACAGGTTGATTGGTATAAGAGTCTCTAAAATTTCCGGGCTTATAGACGGCTTTATATCCATAGTGAAACTCTTGCGGAGAATTCTCATACATGGTTGCAGGAGAGATTCCATTGGCAAGAGCCGCCGCATAAACAAAAGGTTTGAATACAGAACCCGGTTGACGCATCGCATCTGTGACACGATTCAACTGGCTGGCTGAATAATCGCGCCCGCCGACCATTGCCAGGATTTGCCCGGTGTGCGGGTCAATTGCGACCAGCGCTGCTTCAGGCATTTCACCCTGCTGGCGTCTTCCGACAAGCTTGGTAATCTGTTCCAGATGTTTGCCAACAACTTGTGTGGCGGTCTTTTGCAATTCAGGGTCAATAGAAGTTTCAATTCTGTAACGCCCTATATCTTCTTCTTCTATGTTTCGACGGCTCAACTCTTTTTTCAGATAATCGACAAAATGAGGTGCCGATGAATTATCTATCGGTTGAGCGGGAATAAGAGATAGTTTTTCCGATTTAGCGGCTCTCGCTTCTTCTACACTCAGACTGCCTTCTTCCACCATACAATCAAGCACGAGATTTCTTCTGGCGATGGCCTCATCCATTTTTGTTTGGAGTGAATAACGATTCGGCGCTTTTGCCATGCCGACCAGCATCGCCGTTTCTGCAATCGTAAGGTCAGAAAGCTTTTTACCAAAATAGATTTGGGCGGCTTGTTTAAATCCGTAAATCGCTGTGAATCTGCTTTGCCCTAAATAGACGTGTTCGCAATACAGAGCCATAATTTGCTCTTTATTTAAGCGCCGCTCAATTGCCAGAGCCATCATGGCTTCTGCTATTTTGCGTTGATAAGTGCGCTCAGGAGTAAGAAACATATTCTTGATGAGCTGCTGAGTCAGTGTCGAAGCTCCTTCGCGAACTCTGCCTGCTTTCAAATTTCGGAAAGCCGCCCGGAAGATTGCAAAAAAGTCTACTCCGCTATGCTCAAAGAAGCGCCGGTCTTCAATGGCGCACAACGCCTGGATCAGGGTTTGCGGAAGTTCATCAAAGCTTGTCGCTCTTCTGGTTTGACTTCGGTTTTCTGCGCCAGAAGTGAGCATCTCTGCCGGAAGTAGAAAATCATTTACGCTGGCTCTGGTTTTTTCATTGGTGATTTGCAAAATCTCCGGATTGATTTTCTTTTTCGTATTTTTCACATTACCTGCGAAGGTAATGCGAAGGATTTCGGGAATCGTTTCGCTTTGCACAGATTCAGAAGTATGTATCTCTATCGAATTTTCGTTGACGATAAAATTGCCGATTGCCAATTCATTTTGTTCTGTGCCTTCCATGTAATTGGCTCTCAACAAGCGCTCTTTTAGATCTTCTTTTGAAATTGGTTTTTTAACATTGATATGAACTGGCGAGGCATAAATGCCTGCCGGATATTGTAAACCTTGAGCCGATAATCGCTCATCAACAATTGCTGCGTAGTGTTTGTATTCAATAATAAATAGGAGTGAAGATAAAATCGTCAATATGCCCAAAACGAGAGCCAAACGATTAAAAAAGGTTTGATGCATGTCAAAAAAATGAATTACTTTCGAGCATCTTTGAGATCGCAAGACTATCGTTTTGTATCTCTCGATTTTTCCAAGTATCTCACGATTAGCCATGAGGTGTGACGTTACATTCTCCATAATTTATACCTCCCTATCACCCTATGTGAACTAACCTGCAATGGTTTCTAGTGCAAAGCGCGTACCTGAATTCTTTTATTGTTTAGGTGCAATAACTTACACAGAATTAGGTAAGTTTGAACGAATCACTTTGGTACAAGGCTGTTTGGCATGTACCATCGTCAAACACGGAAATACTCAGAGAATGTATGTAATTTGATTTGCTATAGACGTTAAGAAAAAGAAATGTACCGTAGACTGTCTAGTCTGCGGAGCCTTGTGTTGCTCAAAAATTGCCGAAGAACGAGAGTTTGCAGCCAGAGTTGATGTTTTCTTTGCGTTT
>JANMSG010001030.1:0-3299 GCA_031389065.1 Acidobacteriota bacterium
GGCACAAGGGGAGCCGCTTCCCAACGAAGCCTTAACTCGTGAATCGTTCTATTGCGAAAGAATCAACCGCCAAGACGTTCTTGCGAAACCATGACAACGGATTCTTCACTTCTTCATGAACTGAAAGACAAATTGCCGCACACCTGGAGCGCCTTTCTAGGTCGTTTCGGTCGCTTCACCCAAATTCAATCCCTGGCGGTTGAACCCCTGCTTGCAGGAGAAAACTGCATACTCGTTTCGGCAACCGCGAGCGGCAAAACCGAAGCCGCGCTGATGCCGCTCATCGAACGTCTCAAACAAAGCGCGAAACCGAAAGCACAAAATTCTCTACAGATAGTTTACGTCGTCCCGACACGCGCCCTCACACGCGATCTCGCCAGACGGCTCAATCAGCCTTTAGAACAACTCGCCATTGCCATGCAAATCAAGACCGGCGACGAACCGGCGCTCAAATCGAATCGTCCGCCGCAACTGCTTTTGACGACGCCTGAATCGCTCGATTCCTTGCTTGCCAATCGCCCGCGTATGCTCAAAGACGTTGGCGCCGTCGTGCTTGATGAAATTCATTTGCTCGACAACACAGCGCGCGGCGATCAGTTGCGCGTCTTGCTCAATCGGCTGCGCAGGTTGCGACGCTTCGCCTTTTCGCGCGGCGATAGCATAAACGATGAAGTGCAATTTTGTGCGCTGTCGGCTACCGTACAAGATCCGCTGGCTGTGGCGGCGAGATATTTTTCCGCGCCTGTCGTCATCCAGACAGTGGGGCAACGCGGCTTTGATGCCGAGTTGATAGAGATGCAAGGCCATCAATCGCTGCGCTTGTTGTTTGCAGATTTTCAGCGTCGCAGCATTCGCAAAGCGATGGCTTTTTGCAACAGCCGCGCCGAGTGCGAAGAGTTGGCTCGTGTCTTCCGACAAGGCTCACCGTTTGGCGACCACGTCTTCGTGCACCACGCCAACCTTGATGCGCGCGTGCGACACGCCACCGAGCGCAACTTCACAATGTCCGAAGCGGCTTTGTGTTTTGCCACTTCGACGCTTGAATTAGGCATAGACATAGGAGACGTAGATGTGGTTCTGCTCATCAGTCCGCCCACCAACACCAGCGCCTTTTTGCAACGCATAGGGCGCAGCAATCGGCGAGCGGCGAGCGCCTCGGTGGTCTGCTTTTATTGCAGCGCCATAGAGCAAGCGACTTTTGAAGTTTTCATTCGCACAGCCAATTCAGGTGAGCTTGAAAGCCGCCATTATTTCTTTCGCCCATCGGTTGTCGTGCAACAACTTTGCTCCTACATCAAACAGACGCGCAACGGCGAGATTGCCCTTGATGCGGCTTACGAATTGTTCGCTTCTGCAACGGGCGCACCGCTGATTACGAAGACGGTTTATGCGGAAATCGTCGAGCATTTGCTTGAAAAAGATTTTTTTGTAGCCTTGCCAAACGGCTCTTTGAGACCCGGCGCGAGATGGCAAACGCTCTATGAACATCGCGAAATTTATAGCAATCTGACAGATGTGCAGCGCAACTCTATGGAGGTTGTTGATGAAATGACGGGACGCAAACTCGGAACCATCGAATGGGGCGCAAGCCGAGAAGCGACGTTTTTGTTTGGCGGGCAAGCGCGTCGCGCTAAACGAACGCAAGGGCGCAAATTGATTGTCCAGGCGGCTGAAGAAAATGCTCCGGCAAACGCGCCAAAATTTCGCTCAGCCTGGCGACCTCTGTCACGCGAACTGGCAAAAGCGATTGCCTTGCAATTGGGCTTACCGCAAGCGTCTTCGGCTGCTGAAATCGCTGTCGTCAGGGAAAGCGTTGAAGTCAAAGATGACGAGGGAACGCAGTGGCAATCACCTTTCTCATCGTCGTTGGCAGAGGTATCGAGGGCGTGGGTTTTTCACTGCGCCGGAGACGCTTACGGGTTGGCGCTTGGCGATTTGTTGGCAAGTTTATATGGTGTGAAGGTGAGCGAGCAAAATAGCTTCTGTTTTTTGATGGAAGGTGACTTGCCCGAGGAGGCGCTGCAAATAGATGCAGCGCAAGTACGCAAGCAAGCGTTACGCAGATGGAAACAGTCTGAGACTTGGTTTGATATGGGCTGTTTTCACAAGGAACTGCCGCTCACAGTGCGCCGCGAAAGCGCCGTGGAAGCCTTTGACATAGAGGGTTTTTTAGGCGCTTTTTCAGGCGTCAAATTGGTTTACGAACAATGAAAATACGCGAAGAGTTCGGTGACATAGACATCTACCTGTTTGATCAACTCTTAAAAGGCAGGCTCGATGCTTCTATGAGAATATTGGACGCCGGTTGTGGCGGCGGTCGTAACCTTGTCTATTTTCTTCGCAATGGATACCAGACGTATGCAGTAGATGCCGATGAGCAAGCGATTGGTTATGTCCGCACCCTGGCATCTCGTCTCGCGGCTGATTTTTCACCGGAAAACTTCCTCGTTGCGGACGTGGCAGCGTTGCCATTTGCAAATGAACAGTTTGATGTCGTCATCAGTAGCGCCGTTTTGCACTTCGCAAAAGACGAAGAGCACTTCAACAAAATGATTGAGGAAATGTGGCGAGTGCTTAAGCCTGGAGGGATGTTCTTTGCGCGACTTGCCAGTTCGATTGGTATAGAAGGGCGAATCCGGCAAATTCAAAAACGATGGTTTTCGCTACCTGATGGAAGCCAACGCTTCCTTGTGGATGAAGCCATGTTGTTGCAGACCACAGAGCGTTTACAGAGTGTATGGCTGGAACCCTTAAAGACAACGAATGTGGAAAACCTGCGCTGTATGACGACGTGGATTCTGAGAAAAATATGAGCCATCAAATTCAGAGTTACGCCTTTAGGCGTGAGTTGCCGCCGCCGCTTCACGCCTAAAGGCGTAACTCTGAACCTCAAAAACCGCGTCTTATTTAATCCGCAATCCTAAAGCGCTGCTCCTTCGCCCCAAAGAGTTTTCGACGCCTGTTGGTAAAATTTCTGGTGTCGCTCAAAGCCACTCAGGTACCGCGCCTGATGTTCAGGGATGGGGTCGTAGATTTTGTTGTAAGGAGTAGCGAGTGTTTCAAGGTTATCTATATGCCCGAGCGATTGCAGCGCCAGCAACGCCGCGCCGCGACTCGAAGCTTCATCAACGGCGGAAGCCACAACCGGAGCGCCGATCACATCCGCCATCATCTGCGTCCACACGGGAGAGTTGAGAATACCTCCGCCGGAAGCGATGATTTGACTGCTTGCAGGAATCTCTTCGCGCAGCCGTTGATAAATTGCTGCGAACCGATAAGCCACTGCTTCAAGCGAGGCG
>JANMSG010001005.1:0-3704 GCA_031389065.1 Acidobacteriota bacterium
CAACGGCGCTTCATGTAGTAGGTGACGTTACAGTAACCGGCAATATCGCTGCCAAGTACCAAGATGTCGCCGAGTGGGTCCCCGCTCGAACCGCCCTGTTCGCCGGCACCGTTGTCGTCCTCGATCCCGAACAATCGAATCATGTGATGGCCTCAGCTCTGCCATATGATACGCGGGTGGCAGGAGTGATCTCTCAACAACCAGGGCTGATACTTGGAGAAGCCGGAGAGGGCAAAGTGATGGTCGCCACGACGGGTCGAGTAAAGATTAAAGTTGACGCCACCAACGCGCCGATTCGTGTCGGCGACCTGCTGGTGACGAGCGCCCAGGAAGGCTTGGCGATGCGCTCTGAGCCACTCGATTTGGCAGGCACCAAGATTCATCGTCCGGGAACGATCATCGGCAAGGCTCTGGAGCCGCTCGCCAAAGGCAAGGGCGAGATTCTGGTGCTGCTCAGTATGCAATAACCATCGCATAGCATTACCGTGTGATATCTCCTTTGAGAGGGCAAGGACACGACAACTATCGGATTGCCAGGATCAAGCATTGCGACTTGTTATCCACGCAATGCTGCGGAGAGTCCTGACCTGACCAATTCATAGCGGTGAGCGATTGCTATCAAGGATCACCCACTGGATGGGCGGCAAGGTGGATTGCAGAATTCAATTCACTGATATGCAGATCAATCAAGATGTATCAGTCTCGATGTTTCAAAAACCGTAAGCTTGAAAAATGGTAAGCCAGGTTCTTTAACAAACTGAGCGAAGAAATACGAATTCAAAAAAACCAGAAAGTTTCAGGCATAACGGATCGCTTTATGCCCTATCGGAAACCGTCTCGATGAGGTTGTGACCAAGACAGAGGAAAAGACTATGACAATTATTAATCAATCAATGCGCAAATCCCTCCATCGCTTGCACCGCCAAGCCTCCCAGATGATGAAACGTTTTCTGGTGCTGTTGCTGGTGATATTGGTTGTCGGACAACAGGTTCCCGCGCAGGCCGAAGTCTTAGGAGAGCAAGCGCGCAAGTTTGTAGATGCGTCGCTCAAACCTCTGTTTATGCCGTCGGAGAGTTTCTGGAAAGCCAGGAGACCGACTCCTGCGCAAACCATAGAGACTCCTCAACAGAGGCTGGCACGCGTTTCCTCTATCCGCCTGTGTCCACGCCGTCTGAAATTGTATATTAGCGAGAGCTTTACGCTCTCACCGCTTGCTCTCGACAGTAATCAGAAAACGGTTCACGGTACGAATCCGAGTTGGCAAAGTGCTTCTCCATCTGTCGCCTCAGTTGACTCTACGGGCGAGGTTTTGGCGCTCAGCGCCGGAAGCACAACCCTGACTGTCACTCTTGGCAAGGTGACCGCTACCGTTTCCGTAGAGGTGATATCCGGCGTTCGCCCACGTAAATCTGATGCCGAAGGGGACGAAGAGCACAAAGACGATTGCAACAATCCAGTTTCATCATCTTTGCCGAGTGCTCCTGACAAGATACAAAAGGTTGTAGGGATTAGCGACGAGGCGGACGAAGAGCAAGAAAATCTGAAAACCCGCCTGAAAAACGCTGTCATGCGCGTGAAGGAACCGTTAGCGGAGCAACATAAAGCCATCAAGGTGGCAAGCCTTTCACAACCACCTATCGCCACAGGCGGCGCGTTTTTTAATGTGCCACCTCCTGACGGCGAGAGTCCCTACCCCACATCCGCAAATGTAACCGCGCCGTATAACGTCATTGGCAGCCCACCACACTTACCGGCTGAGTCTATGGGTGAGGGAGCCACAAAGATGAAACGCAATTTGGGCAGTGACAACTATAGTTTCACGGCACCCATTCTATCGCTTGGCGGCAGGGGCATAGGCGTTGACTTGGCGATGACATATAACAGCCGTCTGTGGAACAAAGAAGATACCGAAATGCAGTTCAACTATAATAGAGGCTGGCCTGCCACTGGCTGGACACTGGGGTATGGACGACTTATCCCGAACTATGACGGGTCTTCAGCAAATAACTATTTGCTGATTCAGCCAGACGGAAGCAGAATCCGCCTGGAAAGAGTTCCTAATACCACTATCTGCGAATCGAAAGACGGGTCGTTTATTCAATTAAACACGGGCAACCACAACCTTCTTTATCCCGATGGAACGCGAGTCAATTATATATTCCAAAACCAGCGGTGGCTCCCGAATGACATCAGAACCAGGAACGGCAACAAGATTGTAATTACCTATAGAGATTTTAATAATAGTGTGCCTCCTACGGATCCGCTCTATTTCCCATTCCGCTGGGCGATTGACAAGATTACGGATTCGCTCGGGCGGAACATAAGATTTCATTATTATGGCGATCCCGGCTATTCAGAGGATACCGTTAGCAAGCCCAAATCTGCTCTGGCAGCTATTACCACGCCAGACCTTACAGGGAATGACAAGGTTGTTATCCGGCTAGACTATCAAGCCGTCACCATCTCGACCAATTTCTCGTTACCCACAGTTGGCGCGCCAACGATACTTACTGTGGTCAGCAGAATTATTTATCCTGAGACCGGACGGGGCTACCTTTTCGAAAATTTCTCCAGCTATGGGATGGCAAAGAAGATTAGTGCGCGGAAAGGTATGCGCGGCCCAAACAGCACTTTTACTGACGGTACGCCGGTCTCTTACACCGAATACAACTACCAGGACACAGGCTCCCTGGCAGACGCACCGGGTTACATAGAACGCAAAGAGTGGTGGCTTGACAAAACGAATGCCGCAGGTGATGCCGATATCAGTCCGGTGGTCTATTCGTACAATCGCAATCGCACCGACGGCACCATGGAGATCACTTATCCGGGGAGTGTAATGAAGGTGAAGACGTTCACTGACAACGAGCCGTTGTCGAACATCTACGGAGTAACTACGAAGACAGAGACCACGGATGTTGATGACACCTTATTGCAAAAGACCGACTATACCTATGTCTTTGCGCCGGGCGGCAGTCTGCAAATCCAGCGCCTCGATACCACCAACGAGGCGGAAGAGACATCCAGTATTGGCTATGTCTATGGGAGCTACGGTCGGGTTGAAGAAATTCGTGAATACGGTTTCTCATACCCGACAATACTAAGGAAAACCACCTTCGATTACATGAACGATGCTCAATACATCGATAGGCGGATATTGCAGCTGGTTAAATGGACGAGAGTTTATCAAGGCGAAAGCCAGTTGATCGCACAATCTCGCAATTTCTATGATGAGTACGAAAACTCTAGCTACCCTGGACCAGGCGGCAGTGGGTTGAAAACTTACACCCCCTCACAGACTGTTCCGAACCACGTGGAGAGCTTTAATTCTACTTTTTATTCGCGGGGCAATGTTACGAGGGTGAGTAACTATACAGATGTCACCACCACGGGCACGTCGTTTATAGAGAATTGGACGAAGTACGACATTTACGGCAACACTGTTGAAGCAACCGTGAGTTGTTGTAATTTGAAGCAGGCAGCATTTTCTCAGACCCACTGGTTTTCACAACCGGATTCGACGACCGATGGCGACGCCGCTGCCTCGCCGCATTTAACGACGAGTTATCAGTACAATTTTAACACCGGTTTAGTGACGCAGACGACCGCGCCGAACGGCGCCTTCGCAACCTATGATTATGACTCGGCGTTGCGCTTAGAGACGGTCACTTCGCCAACGCTTGCAACGACCGTCACTAACTTC
>JANMSG010001010.1:0-10160 GCA_031389065.1 Acidobacteriota bacterium
GACATTGAGCGGCGGACGCGCAAAAATAATTCGCGCCACACGATCTGCAACCATCAATTGAATATCTTTGTATTGTCTCGCCATCGTTAAATCAGGTGTTAGGTGCCAGGTTTTAGGTGTCAGCTTAAAAGTGTCCGCGAATGAATGAAAAAGAATTTATAATTAATGAGCTTTAATATTGCCAACATAAAATTCTTCTCATAAACTCCCGGCGTCTGAAACCTAACACCTAACACCTGGCACCTAACACCTACTTCACCATCCTTGCTTCAATCTGTTCGGCGGTCTGGTTCGCTTCTTCGACGAGTTCGTCTATTTGTTCACGAAATTTTTCCGCCTCTTGTTTGTCTGTGAGCGATGAAAGATTGATCAAGACGTTGTAAAAGGCTCCCTTCACAGCCGTGTTCGCTAATTGTCCGCCGACGGCCACATCCGAAAGCGCATTTTGATTGCCAATACTTGCCAACTCTGCAAGTAGAATCAAAACCTCAAGCGAAACGCCTGCGGTCTTCATAGGCACAAGTATCGCGCTTCGCGTTGCTTCGTTGATTTGGTTGGCGCGTTCGGTTTTTTCTGCATCTGTCTCTTTCGGCAATTTCATCGCCTGCATCACGGCGTCGAAACTCTCTGCGTCTTCGGTAATCAATTCGCGCAGGCGCAAGCCCTTGTCTTCCAGTTGCAATTTTATCTCTTTGATTCGCGTTTCGACCTCTGCATATTTTTTTTTGCCAAGCGTGAGATGGCAAACCATTTGACCTAAAGAGGCGGCAAGCATTCCGCTGTGCGCCGCAACACTGCCGCCTCCGGGCACAGGCGTGTTTCCGGCAACCAGGTCAGCAAAACTTCCAATGGTGTCGGCAAGGGTGAAATCTTTTCCCTTATCTAGGCGCAGCACGTCCCCGCGTCTCTGGGTCTTCGCGTTTTCGTCTGTCTTCGCGCCATTCGCTTCAATCGCACCTTCTTCGAGAGCCGCTACCAGACGGTGTTCGAGAATTTGATTGTCGCTGAAATTTTCCAGTTGAAGGTAAAAATCCGCCGAATCATTCAAAGCCTTTTGCGGAACCAGACCGACAATCTCAGAGCCAATGACGGATACACCATAACGCTCTGCCTCGCGCTTGATCATCTCGAAGGCGTGAAACAGAGGCGTACCTTCAAAATTCACCATGTTCATAGAAACTTGTACGATGCCGCGATCTGACAACGCAAACCCCAAGGCTTTCACATAACGCAACCCGCCGGAAAGATGGCGTACAGCACGGGCGATTTTATTGGCGATTTCGATATTTGCTGTCCCTAAATTGACGTTGTAAGCGATCAGCGGAGGACGCGCTCCTACGGCTGTTATGCCTGCCGTAGGGTGAACTTCTGCTGCGCCAAAATCGGGTTTGCGAGATTCTTTCGTAGCGATTTCGTCACGGATGCCTTCAAACTGGCCTTTGCGAATCGCTGCTAAATTTTCGCGCTCCGGTCTGGTTGCGGCTTTCTCGTAAAGGTAAACAGGGATGCCCAATTCGCGAAACATTCTGTCGCCGCACTCGCGCGCAAGCCTTACGCAATCGTCCATCGTCACACCCGCGATCGGCACGAAAGGAATCACGTCGGTTGCGCCCATGCGCGGATGCTCACCCGTGTGTACATTGAGGTCTATTAACTCGGCAGCTTTTTTTGCGGCGGCGATTGCCGCATCAACGATGACTTCCGGCGGCGCGACAAACGTCACCACCGAACGATTATGATTGGGGTCTGATTCGTAGTCTAATAGAACTGCGCCTTTGACGGATTTGATAGCCGCGATGATTTCATCAATGACTTCCGGGCGGCGACCTTCGCTGAAATTTGGAATGCACTCAACTATTTTTCTCATAGCCTTCAAGAGTAAAGTGATGTTGAAAAGAAAGCATCCTAACTGATTCAGGAAGCGCTTGCAAAGAAGCGTCGCAACGCTCAGCAATTCTCTGTGAGAGTCTGTAAAAAGATGGATGTAGAACTAAAACCTTCGACGCATAAGCGAATCCTGATTTGCCCCTTGCTGGCGCTTAATTACATTCACGCATCTAGCCTTTTCATGGGGCTATATTCTCAGTTGACTCACCGCCAATCAAAGAGAATGCGCCATCTCTCTTATCGGTTGTGAAGTCGTTTTTTTGCTAATGACCAGGCATAGAATTGCGAAGCTGGCGAGCAAGATAAATCCTCCTGTAAATGAGCCTGTCGCCTGATGAATGACGCCCAACGCAAGCGGCGGGAAGAAACCACCCAGTCCACCTGCCGCGCCGACCAAGCCTGTGACGCTGCCCACTGCCTGCGGAAAGTATTCCGGCACTAACTTAAATACCGCGCCATTACCCAAGCCAATTGCCGCAGCCATTCCGAGCGCCCCTATGGTAAAGGTGCTGATCATCGGGCAAGCCAGAAAAATCGCCATTACGGCTATCGTTGGAAAGACCCACAGCAAAATCGTCCGCCCGCCAATTTTATCCGCCAGCACGCCGCCGACAGGGCGCATCAGGGTTGCCAGCAAAACGAAACCAGCGGTTCGCAGTCCTGCGTCTTGCGGCGTCAGTTTGAACATCTCGGTTAAAAAAGTTGGCAAATAGATGCTCATCGCAACGAAGCCGCCAAAGGTTAAAAAATAGTATAGGCTCAAAACCCAGCTCATCTTTTCGCGCAGCGGGCGCGCTATCTCTTTGAGTGATTTTGCAGGCGCGCGGCGCGGCGCATTCTCTGCTTGAAACCAAAACACCGCAAGCCACACAAGCAGCAAAACGGCGAATGTCCAGAAGCCCCACGCAAATCCCAGCGCGCCCGCCAGCAAGGGCGAACCGAATGCCGCCAGCGATTGTCCTACGTTTCCAGCTCCGTAAATCCCCAGTGTCGCGCCTTGCTTTTCAGGCGGATACCAGCCGCTGACAAAACCTGCGCCGACGGAAAAACTCGCAAGCCCAATGCCTATGAAAAAGCCACACAAAATCAATTGCCAATAGCTGCTAACCCAACCCATCAAGATGGCTGGAATGATTGACAAAAACATAACGATGGTAAACATCACTCGTCCGCCATATCGGTCTGTGAGGATGCCAAGCGGTATGCGACCGAGACTGCCGAGCAGTACAGGAATCGCCACCGCTACGCTCACCTGAATCGGACTTAGCCCAAGGCTTTTTTTCAGAATCGGCATCATCGCCGAAACCGAACCGAAGACGGCAAAGCAGATTGCGAAGGCGCCGGTTGCTAAAACTAATTGCCAGGGATTACCCGAGGCTTGCGAAGATTTATTGTCCATACCTTATCTCTTTTCCATCAGGTATAAGTACCTGAGAAGCCCCGCGTTTAATGCAAAGCAGATGAGGCTCACAACGGTCGCGGGCAAGATGACGGAATAATCGCCGCCTAAGTAAGCGTTCATCGTTGCCGTCAACAACCACAATTGTAAAATGACAATGATGATAACAATGCAGAGAATGCCGTAAATGATGGTTGTCTTCTGCTCACGCGAAAAAGGCTTTTTCATACGGTGCTTACCTCAACGCCCGTTGCGTAAATCGCATCGTTGCGAATCTCCAGCGTGATGCGCGGCAATGGTCTTTGCGGCGGTCCGGCAAGGGGTCTGCCGGTTTCCAGTTCAAATTTCCCTTCGTGGCAAGGGCACAAGAAGCAATTCTTTTCGGGCTGCGGCACGACTGCGCAAGACAAGTGCGTGCACTTTTGACTGAAGGCGACGAAGTTCTGTTCGCCGGTTCGCACCAAGACGCAGGAGTCATGCGCATCCGGGTAAGAGAAGATGACGGATTCGCCAACCGCGATATCAGACAGCCTGGCAATCTGCCGGATTGGCAATGCTCCGCGTCTGAGGCGCAAGAAATTTTGCATGACAATCCAGAATTGCCCGACCACAAAAGCAAGGCTCGTCAGCACCATAAACTTCGTGAAATCGCGTCGCGCCACATAATTATCCTGCTCCACATCAATCGGGAAATCCTTGCGCCATTTCGGTTGATCTTCGTGCGCTCGTCCGTCAGGCGCAATCGAAATAATCTCTCTGCTTTTTTCTTGATTCGCCTTCAAGATTGCTCCTCCTCGCCGTTGTACATAGCGTCCAATAATATATCCGGCATGGTATTGGGTAATACGTTGAGCGTAATGTTTTTGCCAATCGCTTTTTCATCCATCACTGCCGTGACATCTACATACTCAGCTCTCCCGGATTGAGGCAACATCATACGGACCTTCGTGGTGATGACTTGATTGCCAAACCTGAATTCGTTACTCGCTACAGAGCGCGGGCGTTGTTGTTCAATCTGTTCGCGCGTACCAAAAAACAGCGCGCCGCTCGGACAGACAGTCGCGCACATAGGCTTTTTGCCAACTGAAGTGCGGTCATAGCACATATCGCATTTCATCATCAGTTGAAACTCGCTCTTCATATTGGGCACCCCGAACGGGCAGGCAAGAACGCAATTGTTGCAGGCGATACAACGCGGTTTTCTTGCGGTCTGCACGACGCCGTCATCTGTGCGCTTGATGGCGTCAGCGGGGCAGACCTCTGCGCAGGTAGGCGTGTCGCAGTGCATACAGACGACCGGCACAGTCTGCACGGAATGGGCGCGGTCAACATATTCGAGATGAATCATCGAATGCCCTTTGTGGGTGTCGCATTCGCTGCACGCCTGTACGCAAGCCTGGCAACCGATGCAGCGATTCGGGTCTATGAAAAATTCCATGTGTGCAGGGACTGCCATGTTTAGCCTTGCTTCTCCTTGCTGTTTAACGAAGAGACTCTTTCAATGAAGGGGTGAAGAGGTGAGGAGGTGAAAAGGTGATGTAAGTGAATATAACAATTCTTCTTTGCGATCATTTTTGTGATTTTTAATTCGCTCAATCTCATCTCCTTCACCTCCTCACCTCTTCACCCTTTCACCTCTTCTGCTTTCTTGACGCGCACCGCACAGACTTTGTATTCGGGAATCTTCGAGATCGGGTCTTGCGCCGAGATGGTCAATTGATTGGCGCTCTTATGTCCCGCCCAGTGATAAGGAATAAAGATCGTATCGGGGCGAATCGTTGTGACCACCTGTGCGCGGAGCGTCAATTGGCCGCGCCGGGTTTCTGCCGTTGCATAATCGCCATCTTTGATTCCTAACTTCGCAGCCAGTTGCGGGTGCATCTCGATGAGCGGCTCAGGGTATTGGTCAACTAAAGGCCCGATACGGCGCGTCTGTGTGCCGGATAGAAACTGACTGACAACGCGCCCGGTTGTCAGCATCAGAGGGTACTCGTCATCGGTGTCTTCGGCAGGGGGCGTGTAGGGCGCTACATTGAATCGCGCTTTGCCATCGGAGAAATAGAAAGGTCCCGCGCCTTTGGCCACGACATTCCAGGAGCCTTCTTCAAAAAGTCGCGGTGTCCCTTTATGGTTTTCGCTCGTACAGGGCCAGAATACGCCGCCTTGCTTTTCGATCTTCTCGTAGGTGATGCCGGAATAATCGGCGATGCCACCTTTTGAGGCAACGCGCAATTCATCAAAGATTTCTCGCGGACTTCGGAAAGTAAAACCGCGTTCGCGCCCTATACTGCAAGCGATGTCTTGAATGATTCGCCAGTCCTCGCGCGCCTCGCCGGGTGGGTCAACCGCTTTATTGATTTTGATGACGCGCCCTTCAATTTGCGTGACCACACCTTCGTCCTCTTCGTGCAGAGAGCCTGGCAAAACGATGTCTGCATGATGCGCTGTTTCGTTCAGGAAAAAATCTATGGCAACGAAAAATTCCAACTTCTCAAGCATGCGTGTGATGAAGCTGTTATCGGGCAAAGAGACTTTCGGGTTGAAGCAGATTGACAGCAATCCTTTGATTTCGCCTTTGTCAATCTTGCGAAATATTTCGTAGGCATCAACGCCAGCCTGTGGCATATCATTGACATCAATGCCCCAGACTTTTGCGATATATTCGCGATGCTGCGGATTGCTGATGTCGCGCGCGCCGGGCAACTGGTCGCATTTCTGCCCGTGTTCGCGACCGCCCTGTCCATTGCCTTGCCCTGTGATGGTCGCATAACCGCAGCCTTCGCGACCGATTCTTCCAGATGCCAGCACCATGTTGATTGCCCCGAGCACGTTTTGTACGCCATGCGAGTGATGCTCGATGCCGCGCGCGTGAAGCAGGAAACTTGATTTCGCCTGTCCCCACATCTCTGCCGCTTTACGAATGGCGCGCTCGGTGATGCCTGTGACCTCGGCGGTCTTTTTCGGCGTCCACTCTTTGACGTGCGCAGCCAAATCCTCAAAGCCTATGGTGTGATTGGTAATGAAATTTTGACCGAGCCAATCGTTTTCAATCATCAGGTGAAGGATGCCATTAAACAGGGCGATATCACGCCCCGGCTTGATGGGCAGAAAGAGATCGCAAGTGCGCGCGATGGGAGTAATGCGCGGATCAACAACAATAATCTTTGCGCCGTTTTCTCTTGCCTGCCAGACATAGTTCGTGGTGATCGGCGCGCATTCTGCTATATTTGCGCCGCTAATCCAGACGACTTCGGCTGTCAAAATATCCGACCAGGGATTTGCCGCGCGGTCTATGCCGAAAGCCTTTTTGTTGCCTGCTGCCGCGCTTACCATACAGAGCCGTCCGTTGTAGTCAATGTTGGCGGTCTGCAAGGCAACACGCGCGAATTTGCCCATTAAATATGCTTTCTCCGTCGTTAAACTTGCGCCCGTCAAGATGGCGAAGGCATCCTTGCCATAGTCTGACTGAATCCGTTTGATCTCCGTAGCCACGCGCTCAATCGCCTGTTCATAAGGCAGGGCGCGAAATCCGCTTGCCGCTGAAGGGTCGCGTTGATAGGCAGTCAATAAACGGTCTGGATGTGAGCCTTGCAAATAACGCTTCACGCCTTTAGGACAGAGCATTCCTTTGTTGAAAGGGAAATCTTCCCAAGGTTCAAAACCTATGACCTGGTTATCTTTGACCTTGAGTTGAATGCCACATTGTTGTCCGCAGAAACAGCAATGCGTTTTAACCAGCTTGTCAGGTTCAACACCGGTCTCTAATTGCACACTGTTGCTGTAATTCAAGTGCGGCCCGAAGTGGTCGAGAAAGTCTTTTGTCTGTTCAGGTGATGTAGCCATAAGTTTTTTATGCTTGGAATACTGCTTTCAGGTGGCGACCCTTAAATGCCAAGGTTCCGCCTGAAGGCTATGCTCCAGATTTTTTCTCCCCTTCTCCCCCTCTCCCTTGCTCCTCTTCATCCCTGCCACTCACGCCCCTGCGCCAAGCCAAGCATGACGCGGCGGCAACGCGGGCAAATCCATTGGTAGTGCTCGGCATTGCCTTGTTTCATTTCATAATTGAAACCGAGTTGTTTTTCGACTTTGATTAAATCCTCAATGTGCATACGTGAAGCGAAAGGCTCGTTGCAACGCCGACACTGTGCCTGTGCTTCCAACTCTCCGATGTCTTTGTAAAAGCCTACACCCAGTTGCGCGGGACGCTGGAAGATGTGAAAGAATTTTCCGAACGGCAGCCAGAGCAAGGTGAAAATCACCGTGATGGCATGCAAGATGGCGAGAAAATCATAGGCATAGCCTTTCATCCAGGTATAGCTGGCGGTGAGCATCAAGCCTGTGATGCTGATGGCAAAGAGCAGAATCAGTGGGAGAAAGTCTTCGCCGAATTGCTGCAACGCCGCCGCGCCGTGATCGCGCATTCGTCGCCGCATGGCAAGCATGACACCGGCGATTACCAGTATGGATGCCCACACCAGACCGTGAAAAATCAGAAAGCCAAAGAGAGAATGAATCGGAAAGGCGAAGGTTGGGAAACCAAACATATAGGTTCGATACCAGTTCACATCTCCGGGCAAGGTCTCAAAATGAATCCACCCAAACACCAGCGGAAAGGTAATGGCTAGGCCTAGCAAAGATCCCCACATAATCAACCAATGCGCCCCCCAACGCGCTTTGCCACGCTTGAAGATGAAGCGATTGAGCGCGAATTCGCCAACCACACGCTTGAACCATTGCAAAATATTGCGCCCCAGATAGCGCGGGCGAAAGAAAACTTGCCAGCCGCGCTTCCAGTAAAGAGCCGTCGGGGGGCGCTGCAACCACATTGCGTAACGATAAGTAATGCCGAAGGTCGCAAAGAGAACGGCAAATGTATAACCGACTAAAGCTGCATCAAAATGCGCCAGGTTACGAGAGCCTAAAATGATAAGGAGCGCCAGTGTTCCTGTAAGCAGAAGGCTCCAGGCGATAGCTTTTATCACTTCTCTAGTCATATCAAGTGCCGTTGATTTGCGATGGGCTTACATGAGCTTATCATTTTACAAACCGCGTGCCTTCAATAAGAGGCTGAAATTGAATATTTATTTACAGCAGGCGGCACCTTTTTGCTCAACGCCAGCGTCAACTTGCGCAATGAATTTCAGCTTGCTCTCGATTTCGATGGCGCGAGGAAATAGCAAATTGTTTTCCAGGTGTATGTGTTGATGTAAGTCATATTCAAAATCCTGCATGGCTTGATAGAGCGTTTTGTAGCTGATACAGCCTTCAGGCGGCACGCGATAATTGCCTGTTACCTGGCGCATTTCGCCGAGAATTTCGCCGACTGTTTCGTGTTCAAACATCATCATGCGCACAGGATTTTGCACTGTACCAAAGAAGGGTCGCTCGACGGACTGGGTATTCAATATAGCCTTTTCAAGTTGCTCGATGTAAGGAAACAAAACCTCTTCCTCTTTGAGCATATGCGGCAGTAAGTCTTCATGAATGGTTTTAAAAAGCCTCCGTAGTTTCAAGAGTTCGGGATGATTCTGCCCGTGTACGGAACAGACTTTATTGATCAGCGCTTCTAAACGAGTCAATTCCTTTCTGGTAAAGACATGATGGTTATCTACTATGTAAGTAAACAGTGCCGTGAGTGAGGTTTGCTGCCAATCCTGCGTCTGTTCGTTTGCCGGGATTGATGGTTCAGTCTGTGTCAGCGAGCGCATCACATTTTCTACTGCGAGATTAGAAATGCGACACACTTCATCGAGCGTGCGATTGCCGCCGCAACAATAATCAATGCCCAGCGCCTCAAAAACTCTGGTTGCGCCCGGTATCGCAACTGCCAGATCGCCTACTGTGTTTGTCGAATGAATATTCATAATGCCTCCAATAATAAAATTTCTGTTACCAATAGAGCATATAAGAGTTCCAGGCTGATGGCAGTGACTTACATCACAGGTGAGCGATTAAGATTACTGCTTGAGGAAAGGCGCGGGGATGGCTAAGCTATGCGGCTTGTCTTTTGCGCATTACTTTTTCCGTGGCGCGTATTTTATGGCGGGCGCTTGAAGAAAAACGAAGGCGGCGCAATCATATTCTTGATGAATGCTGATAAAATCGCACCCTTAAGCCGCACGGCTCTGTTTAGCGAACTGACAGAGCCTGAACTTCGCGCTCTGGCTGAACGCGCCATTGAGCGACATCTGGCGCGCGATGAAGTTTTGTTCATCAAGGGTGAAGAGGCGTGTGGGCTTTTCGTTATCGTCTCCGGCGCGTTACGCGCGGTTCGTGATGGTATTGACGGGCGCGAACAGGTCATTCACGTCGAACGCGCCGGTGCGACAATTGCGGAGCTTCCGGTTTTTGATAACAAGCCTTATCCGTCAACGGTGATCGCAGAAGAAGCGACTGTTGTCTTGTTCCTTGATAAACGCGATGTCCGCAAACTCTGTTTGGAACACCCGCAAATCGCCCTTTCCGCTTTAAAATTACTGGCTGGGCGATTGCGAAAATGTGCAGAATTGGTTGAGACGCTTTCGCTGAGAGAAGTAGATCAGCGGATGGCGCGATGGTTATTGAGCGAAGCGAAAAGTTGTGGGAGCCGCACCCAGGCGGGGCTTGAAATCAGATTGCGTCTGACGCATCAACAGATTGCTTCGCGCATTGGCTCGGTGCGCGAGGTCGTATCGCGGGCGCTAGGCAGGCTCCAACAAAACGAGCTTATCAAGGTAGAAGGTCGCTTGATTACCATCACCGATGAAAAGGCTTTGACCGCTTACGCGGAGGAGTGATTTAGGTTTGGTGCACTGCCTGAATGTCTTAGAGCGTGTTGAGGAATTCCAAATTTGCGCCGGAGATGCCAGAAAAAGGTAGCTAGAGGGGCAACGTC
>JANMSG010001051.1:0-2009 GCA_031389065.1 Acidobacteriota bacterium
TGCTCGCGCACTACCACAGCCCATACTGGCTCTGGTTCACCGCGTTCGTCGGTTTCAATCTGCTCCAGTCCTCGTTCACGAACTTTTGTCCGTTGGAGCTTATCCTCAAGAAACTCGGCGTGGGCGGTTCATGCTGTGAGACTGAGAAACCCGGCACTTCCTGCTGCTCAAAATGAAGCTGCCGCTCGCATTTGTCGCCGGGTTGCTCGCATGTGCGTTCACCGCGCGGGCGGCGGACATCTGGACGCTGGAGCGCTCGGTGGACTATGCCCTCACGCATAACCCGGACGCACGCATCGCACAGCAGCGCATCGCCGCAGCGCAGGCTGGATTGGAACAAGCCAATTCCGCCTTCTGGCCGCGGCTGCAAGTCCAGTCCGGCTACACCCGCACGGACAATCCGATGCTGGCTTTCGGCAGCATCCTCAATCAGCGCACTTACAGTTCTTCGCTCAATTTCAACGACGTTCCTGACATGGATAACCTCAACGCTCGGGGCATCGTCACTGTTCCACTTTACGCCGGTGGAAGAAATATCGCGGGCCGGCAGTCCGCGAAGGCGAACACCGAGGCCGCGAAACAAGAGAGCGCTGCTGTCCGCAACGCGCTTGGCTTCGAGGTGTCGCGCGCTTTTCATACGGTGCTGAAGACGCGGCAGTTTATTCGCGCCACAGAGGCGGCGGTGAACTCCTTCGAGAGCAACCTCACCATCGCGAGCAAGCGTCTCGATGGCGGCACGTTGCTAAAGTCAGATGTTCTGGATGTGGAAGTCCGATTGGCTCAGGCGCGTGAAGACGTGGTTCGCGCCCGCAATGCCAACACTCTCGCCGTGCGAGCGCTGCGCAACTTGTTGGGCATTGAAGAAGGCGAGTTCACCGTGGCCGATACCGCTCCAGTCGTCAGCGCACCGAACTCGGGAGATTTTGCGCAACGCCCGGAACTCGCTGCCGCGCGTGCGCGCGAAAGCGCCGCGCAGGCACAAGTCCGTGGCATGAAAAGTGGCTATCAGCCACGCGTCAGCGCCTTTGGCAGCCTCGACTACGATTACGGCTGGGTTACTGGCGGCGACGGCAAAAGCTACACCGCTGGCGTGATGTTGCAGTGGGACTTGTGGGACGGCTTTTCAACGCGATCCAAAACACGCGAAACCAAAGCCAATCTCGAATCCGCCTACGAGGAACAACGCAAGCTGCGCCTAGCACTCGATTTTGAAGTCGAACGGGCGCGGCTCGACCTCAAAGCGGCGGACGAGCGTCTGGCCGTGAGCAGCAAAACGGTGGAGCAGGCGGCGGAAAGCGCGAGTATGACACGCAATCGCTTCGAGCAAGGGCTGGCACTCTCGACGCAGTTGATTGATTCCGAAACCGCGCTGGTCACCGTGCGCGTCCGTCGCGCGGAAGCCGAGTCGGATCAGCGCAACGCGGTCGCCGCGCTACGCAAGGCGCTCGCTTTGCCCCAACTGGATTCCCCGCCGCCGGCCAAATGATATGAAACGATTTTTTCAAAACCCGCAGTTCGCTTTCCCCGCTGCCATTGTGGCAGTCCTCGCATCGGCGCTGTGTTTTACCGGTTGTGGCGCGAAGCCGGAAAGTTCAAAGGACAATTTATCCAATCTACCGACCGCCACGGTTCGCATTCAGACCGTCCAGAGCAAGCCGCAGACAATAACCGAAGAAGTCGTCGGCACGGTGCGGGCGAAACTTCATGCGACCCTCGAAGCGAAGTTGAGCGGGCGGATTGACAAGTTGCCGGTGGTTTTGGGGCAACGAGTCAAGGCCGGCGAACTGGTCGCCCGTCTTGATGCCGCCGAAATCAACGCCCGCCTTGAACAGGCCGAAGCATCACTGGAGCAGGCGGAGCGCGACTGGAAACGCATCGCAACGCTCTTCGAGCAGCAGGCCGTCACGCGTGCGGATTATGAAGCCGCTCAAGCGCGCCATCGCGTGGCTAAAGGCGCGGCAGCAGAAGCGAAGGCGATGATGAGTTATGTGGAAGTGGTTGCGCCGTTC
>JANMSG010001070.1:0-14562 GCA_031389065.1 Acidobacteriota bacterium
CCGAATATGACAGTTGTCATCGTTAATGAGCGGATTACTGCAATTGGACAGAGCGGCAAGGTGCCTATCCCGAAAGGCTCACAGGTGATTGATGCTACAGGGAATTTTCTTATCCCAGGCTTCTGGGACATGCATGTTCATCTGGCGAAGTCTGGCGAAAACACTTTGCCGTTGTTTATTGTCAATGGTGTTACCAGCGTGCGCGATATGGGCGGGGATGCGGAATTGTTGCTGAAGTGGAGAAAGGAGGTTGCTGAAGGGAAACGGCTGGGACCGCGCATCAAAACTGCGGGACCGATACTCGAAAGCGCCAGCAACGTCGAGCGTATGAAAAAGGAGGGGACGGTTGAGCCTGTAGATCGTTTTCGACGCGGTGTCCCTAACCCTGAATCAGCAGAAGCAATTGTTGCTTCCGTAGCAAAACTCGGTGTTGATTTCCTCAAGATTCGCACGGCTGCTTCCCTCGAAACTTTCAGAGCCATCGCCGCCGCCGCAAAAAAACATAACCTTTCACTGGTCGGTCATCCGACAGCATCTCCGGAAGAGATCATCAAAGCTGGACAACGAAGTCTTGAGCATGGATTTTTCCCGCCGCTCACGGGTCGTACGAAAGAGCAGCGCGCAGAGCTGTTTCGACAATTCGCTGTCAACAAGATTGCGGTCACGCCTACGCTGATTGTAGGGGAAGCTCTACTTACCCCTTACGATAAGACCGCAGCTATCTTTGAAGATAAACAGGGAAGGATCGAACCACGCAGAAAATATTTATCAGGCTATCTGATTGAAGACTGGCGCGAACAATTGGCTGAAAAGAAAGAGGCTACATTTGACCTGACGAAGATGTTGGCTGAGCGTCTGCGTGATATGCGTGAAATGCGCGGAGCCGGAGTCAGACTGATGCCCGGCACTGATGTCGCTGTGCTGCTTATCTTTCCAGGCTTCAGCTTGCATGATGAATTGCGACTATTCGTTGAGCAAATTGGCATGTCTCCTATGGAAGCAATCATCAGCGCGACACGTTTCCCGGCGGAGTTCTTCGGAATGCTGGACTCGCTGGGCACAATTGAGATTGGGAAAATCGCTGACCTTGTATTACTCGAAGCAAATCCTTTGGAAAGCATACAAAATACCAAGCGAATCAATTCTGTTGTAGTCAAAGGGAAACTGATGCCGAAGCCAGAGTTGCAAGCAATGTTGGCAAGCAGGGAAACTGCAACCAAGAAATGAGCTGGTCTATGGCACTCAATCGAGCCTAGTACGGGCATGTAGTGGAGTCCCCGAAGCGAGTTACTTGGCATCTCTTCAATATCACTTGAGGCTCCATTGATTTGTACCCTTTGTGTTGGGTAATCAAGCCAAGCCTGGGAGTTATGCATGATCAAAAAACTACAATCCTTATTGCTTTCGGTGACCATGATTACGGGCATTCTTGGTTTCAGTGCCACCGCTCAACAGGTTGCAGATACCTCGTTCAACCCGCCGATTCCAAAACCTGCATATCCAACCGGACGTGGTCCTGTGGTAATGCTTGACGAAGCTCATTTCAACTTCCACACAGCAGATGGTCGCTACCTGGCTTTTGCAGCATTGCTTCGTCGTGATGGCTACGATGTGAAGCCATCACGTTCGCAGTTTAGTAAAGCTTCGTTACGGGGCGGCAAAATTCTCGTCATTGCCAACGCACTGGCTGAGCGAAACCAAACGGATTGGACGCTGCCAACACCTTCTGCTTTCTCGAATGCGGAGATTGTTGCCGTACGCGATTGGGTGAAAAGTGGTGGCTCGCTACTATTGATTGCTGACCACATGCCTTTTCCAGGCGCAGCCAACAACCTGGCAGAGGCTTTCGGGATTCACTTCAGCAATGGCTACGCCATGGACCAGAAGGCGCAGGGACCAATGGTATTCAAGCTTTCTAATGGCTTACTCAAAGAGCATCAAATCACCAGGGGGCGAACAGAAGCCGAAAAAATAGACTCGGTGGCGACTTTTACAGGATCGGCGTTTCAGGTTGATGGAAAGGTTCAGCCTTTGCTTATTCTGGGATCATCTGTCGTCTCTTTTCTGACAACAGAAGCCGGACAGATGACAGATGCAACTCCCCGTATCCCTGTAAACGGTTGGTATCAGGGTGCGGTGTTGCGTTTCGGTAAAGGGCATGTCGCGGTATTTGGAGAGGCCGCAATGTTTTCGGCGCAGCTTGCCGGCCCCAACCGGAGCCCTATGGGAATGAATGCGCCGATTGCTTCGCAGAATCCTCAGTTTCTCCTAAATGTTATGCATTGGCTTACCGGCAAGTTATGAGATGCAAAAAGCGCAGGAAAGAATAAGTCCTTCAAATTGAAACAACTTTATGCTGCCCTTAAGTAGGTTTGTACTTGCGCCGATAATGAAACGTGTGCGGGCGCTCAAAAAGGAAATAAAAGGCCCAGACCACAAGCCAGTCAAAGAGTGCTAGCACCAGTCCCCAAAGTGATAGGAATAGCAGTGGAAAACCGATGGCATGAAGATAGCCCATTCCGTACATCGGATTGTTCAAATACTTGTAGACTCCTCTCGCAACGTACTCGCGCTCCTCTTCAATACAGAAGAAGTTGTACCAATAGTAGCCCTTGTCGCCGATTACCCGATAGGCGCAAATCTTTACGCCTACTCCAATGAGTATGAGCACCGCGCCAAAAATTCTAAGATAGAAAAGACTCGCGCTTTCTGTAAGGCTATTCAGACTGAGCGCGATGACGATACCCAGTGTCACTCCGTCTGCGTTAAGGATAAATGTAGCCCGCTTCTTGAACCGTAGCCACTTGAAATACTGCGCTTCTTTGCTGATCGGTAAATTAAGTTGCGCCGCTTTCAGGCGAAAACCGATGTAGAAAAAGTATGAGAGTCGTAAACTAAGATGCACAGCCCCCATTAGAATCAATAGCGTCGTCGGCTTAGTCACCATCAGCGAGAGAAGATTCATTTCTATTCTAACTCCTGAACAGGGTTGATCCGGCAAAGAGTATGGAAAAAGCAGTGCGGTTGTATTCGCTTGGACATATTTGAAATTCAGCTTCGTTGCGTGGTATGAGACCTCTGGATAATAAAGTAGAACCGCAATATTACAAAGGCTGATAAGAAATGTATGTAGATTGCATCAACATGCTGTCCGGTGTGGCTCAACTCACCTCCCAGGTATGCACACGCTACAGATCTAGGCTCTGGTATTTGTTGCTTCATATCTCTATTGTGTTGATGACTCGGTTTTTTTGGTATTGCAATTTCTCTCTTTGGTTTTGCGTTCCTCTAGTTTATGTTTATGCTTGAATAAGAGAATGAGAAATCGGAATCTCGAAAATAACGAAACCCATGGCGAACTTCACAATTCTTGAACCGATGTCCACAGGCGATGTGATAGACCGTGCGGTGCGGATTTATCGTCGCAATTTCGCGCCTCTGATTTCTATTGCCGCCGTACCAGGTTTTATTGGATATCTGGCCTCAACATTTTTTCTGTACGGCTATTCAAAAACGATTTTGAGCGCAGCTGAAACCGACATACCAGAATTTTCACCAGTCTCGATTTTGATGATGGCTATTGGCGGTCTACTTTATCCGTTATGGCTGTTTGCCTTATTGATGACGATTTCAGGAATGTCGCGTGTCATCGGCGATCACATCATGCTTGACGAGGCGATTACCCTTCGGAAATGCTTTGCGGCGTCGCGAAAACGATTGGGCGACATCTTGTTGATGGGCTTGTTAGGCATAGCCATCCTCTTTGTTGTTTATATCATCCTCTCAATCATCTTTGTCATCGTGATTGTCATTGCCGCATTGTTAGCTGGCATCACAGCCTCTACAGGGATGCCGCAATGGTTTATTTTAACCTTCACAGGCATTGCCGCTTTGCTGGCAATCGGATTGGGTATTGCTGCCGCGCTTTGGGTAATCGCAAGAGTTGTTTTTCTGCCGCAGGTCGTGATGATCGAGGGGCAGACAGCCGGCGTGTCACTAGGCCGAGCAATGGAGTTGGGGAAGGGAAATTGGTACCGCGTCGGTGGTATTGTTTTATTCACCTATTTTGTTTCGCTGTCGCTTCTTTCGGCGCTCACCTTGCCGGTGCTCGCAGGGCTATATTTTACAGGCTTTGTGGATGCTGAATTCATGATGTCGCCTACCTGGAACATTATTTACACCTCCTTTTCTCAATTGTCGAATCTGCTTTGTCTACCGATTTGGATTGTCTCCTATACTCTTCTATATTTCGATAGCCGGGTTCGCAAAGAGGCTTATGATCTGGAATTGCTGGCGCGTGAAGTGAATCCAGGCTTCTATTGGCCGCCGCAGAGACAAACGATGGTGATGGGTTACCAAGTACCTTATGCAACCAATGCTGGAAGAGAGTATGTACAAACCAGTCCATTAGGGCTTGCCGGATGGCGTCCGAATCAAGGAAACACACCTACTTCGGCTCCTATTAATCCACCAATTACAACTGCAATGCCGATACAAGCGAATCACTTGCCTGTTCAATCACAAGCTACCCATCAATCAACAGCGCAGGACGAATTAATGCGAAAATTTGGCAACGCTGCTGCGGCTATGAAACCGGATTCACACGAAACCTTCAGACCGCCCATTGATCAGGAGGCATTGGTTCAGTCACCAGACATTGGAGTTATCAACCCCGCTGAAAATTCAATCGCGGGTTGTAAACAATGTGGGACATCATTTGAATCAGAAGCCAGATTTTGTATGCGATGCGGGGCTGCCGTTTTTGGAGGATCTTGAGTAGAGATGAAAAGACTAATTACCGCAATTTTATTGATTTTTTTGATGATGGCTGAATCTTTTGCCGCCGCCAGTCTCCTCGATTATGAAAAGCGTGTGGCGCGCGCTACCGAACAGATAGAGCGCGCAATGACGGATGAGAACCATTTTGAAGAAGGTTCAAGCTATGTGAAAAAGCTTTTGCCGCCATCGGAACAAATTGAATCAACTGGCAAAGTTGTCACGGTTGATAACCGCTGGCTGCATGAAAAGCTTGACGCGGCAGCGGCTGAAAAAGCGCCTGATTTGCGAGTCATCATCCTTAATAAAATTTATGGTTCATTACAGGCCTTAGACCTTCGCTTGATTGATGCGGAAGATATTTCCAGAGAAAGCGCGACGAAAGCAGATTCAAGAGAAAAGCTGAAACAGATTCTCGCTCAAGAACAGTACCTTGAAAAGAAAGAGAACCGGATCAGCAAGTTTATCAGGGAGACGCGCAATCAAGTGTTTGGGTATCTCTCAAAACTCTGGAACACCATCATGAATGCACTTTTTGGAGCCGCCGGAGAAGCCAGCAGTTTATTTAGAATATTATTTTGGGGAATCATTTTGATCGCCACATATTTCATCGTGCGAATGTTGATGAGATTCAAACCTGGTAAGAAGAAATCTAAAAAGCGCACAGTACTTGGCGAAGAGATTGACGATGACATGAAACCCGGCGATTTGGCGGATGCTGCTTTGGCTGCCGCAAAAGCCGGTGATTTTCGTTTAGGCGTCAGAAAACTCTACATCGCCTTTTTGTACGAAATGTCCGAACGCAATTTAATAGAGCTTGATTCGCATTCAACGAACCGAGAATATTTGACAAAGGTTTCGCGCTTTGTTCAATTGGCTCCATCAATGAAATATTTGACGGATCGTTTCGACTTTTTTTGGTACGGTATGTTTCCTTCCACTCAGGAAGATTTTATCAGCTATCTCGAAAAATATAGAGAGGCAATCAATAAAGTTCAAACCATCAGTGAGCAACCTGCTCAATCTACAAGATAAAACCGACAATGATCATTCACACAAACAAAGAATTAGCCTTCAAACTGGAATTGGCCGAAGCCTCAAATCAAGTGGAATTCGTGCTGTCACACAATCGTTTGGTGGCTGACTCGCAAGCGCGTTTTCAAAAAATTGGCTCAGGCTATGCAGTTTTTGCAGGGGTAGATTCTCCGATCACTCAGATCTTTGGTATGGGGTTGGAAGGTGAAACCAAGGTTGAGCAAATCATCGAGTTGGAAGATTTTTTCAAGCAGTATAATGCTTCTGTCAACGTAGAAGTTTGCCATCTTTCAGATCTGATTTTATCTCGCTTGCTCATAGAGCGAGGCTACCAAATCAGCGAATACTCTAACGTGTTGTTGCGCCGGATCAAGGTAGATGACAGATTTAATGTCACTGAAAATAACAATATTCGCAAGGTAAAAGATGATGAGATTGATAGGGTCGCGGCAGTCGTTTCCGAAGGTTTTTTGGAAACCAAAGCGATTCCTCCGGCTTTCATGGAAATTTTTCAAGTCTGTTTAAATCAAACAAATTGCTCTATCTTCGCAGCCTATAATAACAATGTACCGACTGGCGGTGGCTCGATTTTTCTCAAAGACGACGTTGCGATATTTGGCGGGGCAAGTACGCTTCCAGATTTCAGAAATCAAGGGATTCAAACCGATTTGTTGAAAATCAGATTGGCTTATGCTCAATCGAAGGGCTGCGATTGGGCTATGGTGACGACGATGCCTGGGAGTATTTCGCAAAAAAATGTCGAGCGACAAGGCTTTCAAGTGGTTTATGCTCGGACGAAATTTACCAAGGAATGGTAAAGAATACCTCCGATTCAATCGTTTATAAATTTTCAACGTGAAACTCTAGAGTGTGATATATTGACTGTTGGAAAAAGCCAGTGTTAGACTTTTTCTTTTGAGGGGGTGCCAGGTTTCGACGGGGGTACTCTGAGGTGTTCGATGCATGTCGCGGCCCACGCTCCGCGTTACTAAGCTTGGGAAAAAACAATCGCGAATAGCGAATTAGCATTGGCTGCTTAATAACCAGTCACGATTCACTCGGCAATGTCCGCGTGCCGGGATGAATCGTCATTTAGCGGACTGCTTCGTTTCCTCCGTGTTCAGGGGGGGGACGCCTAAGATAATCTGAGCTAGCCTTTCGGATGCTTCGTTGCTTCCACTGTCCGAAAAGGTGAAAATTTAGTGAAGCAAACAAACATGTAGAGTTTAGCGCTGACGGCTCTCGGACGAGAGTTCAATTCTCTCCACCTCCATTTGATTTTTTAGAGCGAAAGACTTATACCTTTTCAGGCGGATAGTTGGCTCGCAGAAGGAGCGCGCTGTCCGCTTTTGTTCTCCACAGAAAGAGATATTATTTGATGACAGACCCCTTGACCGCACAATTAACCGCAATTAAGTTAGCCGATTTATCACACGAAATAGAAGAACTGGAAAGCAGCAGACTATCGGTCTTGCAACGACTGGAAAAACTTCGCTCATTGCTCATTGCGTCTGGCAATCGCACGACAACCGCCCGCGCTTCGGTTGACTTTTTGACAGAGCATATGACAGACATCGCCTTTGCTCAAGTTCGGCTTCTTGAAGCAGAAGTGCGCGAAATCGCTTCTGGTCTTGAAGGGTTGAGTCGGGAATCCTTCAGCGTCGCTTTTGAATCAAGCAGCCTCGACGAAACCTTCAATGAAGTTGAGGAAGACATCGAACATATATCGATGATTGTCTTGGAAGGTAAAGTGAAAGCTACTCGCGGACACTGATTCCATTTTAGATTTTGGATTTTTGATTCAGGTCTACTCTTGCTTGTAAAAGAATTCCATCCAAAATCCAAAACCTGAAATCCAAAATTTCATGTCAGAACTCTCAAAAAATCCAGACGCTCCGATAGGCATATTCGATTCAGGGGTTGGCGGGCTAACGGTTTTTCGCGCGCTTGAAAAAAGATTGCCGAATGAAAGCTTGATTTATTTAGGCGACACGGCGCGCATCCCTTACGGCACACGGTCAAGCGAAACGATAGCTCGCTACGCACTCGAAGATGCTTCGTTCATTCAATCAAAAAACGTCAAGGCAATCGTCATCGCCTGTAATACCGCTTCTTCAGTCGCCGCCAATCTCTTGCGAAAAGCTTGCTCTGTACCTGTAATGGGCGTCATACGACCGGGTTCGCAACGTGCTGTCGCAGAGACTCGCAACGGGAGAGTTGGCGTTATTGGCACCGAAGCCACGGTTGCAAGTGGCGCTTATGAAAAGGCTATGCTGGCATTGCGCGATGGCTTAGAAGTCTTATCGCGCCCTTGCCCACTCTTTGTCCCGCTTGCAGAAGAAGGCTGGTCGGAGCATCCTGTAACTGTACAAGTTGCTGCGGAATACTTGAGCATTTTTCGCCAGAGTCAGGTAGATACACTGGTCTTGGGCTGCACACATTACCCACTGCTTCGCAAAGTGATTCAGCAGGCGATGGGCGATGAAGTGAGGCTGATAGATTCGGGCGAAGCGGTTGCTGATGTGGTGGCAGAGATGCTTGAAGCCGAAGGGCTGACGCGTAAAAGCCAGGAACCGCGCAGCGAACAATTTTTTGTGACCGATTCCGCGACCCGGTTCCGCCGCGTTGCAGAGTTATTTTTAGGTCGCCCGATTGAATCACTAGAAACGATAGAATTAGGACAAATATGAGTTACAAAAGAAAAGGTGGGCGCACTCACGAGGAGATGAGACCGGTTATCATCACGCCAAATTACACGCGATATGCCGAAGGCTCTGTGTTGATAGAGGTAGGCGAAACGCGAGTCATTTGTACGGCTTCCATTGACGAACGAGTTCCGGTTTTTTTACGCAATCAAGGCAAAGGATGGGTAACGGCTGAATATTCCATGTTACCCAGAGCCACAGAAACCCGTACTCAACGCGATACGCGAGGTCAAATCTCAGGTCGCACGCAAGAGATTCAACGCTTAATCGGTCGCTCGCTTCGCGCGGTTGTTCAATTCACCCGTTTGGGAGAACGCACGATTTATATTGATTGTGATGTGATTCAAGCCGATGGCGGAACTCGAACGGCTTCGATAACCGGCGCGTTTTGCGCTTTGGTGCTGGCGATGCGGAAGCTTTACGAGAATGGTAAAATTGCCGCGCCGATTCCGGTGACGGATTATGTGGCGGCGGTCTCTGTGGGTATCATCAATGGTGAAGTGATGTTGGATTTGGCTTACGAAGAAGACTCGAAAGCCGATGTGGATATGAATATTGTTTGTACAGGGACAGGTCAATTCATAGAGATCCAAGGCACCGCCGAAGCAAAACCATTCAACAAAGAGCAGATGGACAGAATGCTAGAGCTTGCGGCGGCAGGCAGCGCACAAATTGTCGAAAAACAGAAAGCTTTGCTTGGAAATTTACGTTAATCTTTCTCGCTTTTTCTGATCAGCGTGCAAACCGCCAGTCTATAGAATTGCTAAGGAGGGAACGACTATGTGTAAAATTTCCAGACGCGAGTTGTTAATCGGTAGCGCAACGGCTTTGACCGTAGTGGCAACCAATCCAAAAACCCTTGCAAAACCGACTGCGCCTGTTCGTGAAATCGGCAAAGTGGACAAAGTCGCCGAGAACATCTATTTTCATGAAGGCAATATTGCTTTAGGGCATTGTAACAATGGCTGGATTGTTTTTGAAGATTACGTTTTAGTCATTGACGCAAACTATCCTTCAGGCGCGCAAGATATTATTCCAAAGATTCGTGCTCTAACGGATAAACCGATTCGCTTCGCTTTTGACACTCATCATCACGGAGACCATGCCTACGGCAATCAAGTCTGGGTTGAAAATGGCGCAACACCCCTCGCACACACGGGTGTAATCGAAGAAATGAAGAAGTACGAAACCGGATACTACGGTGGAAAGCCCGGACGCTACGAAGAAGAGGCGAAAAGACGTAAAGATGTTGCTGCCTCGAAATTAAAACCCCCTTCCTTACTATTTTCAAAAGATTTGATTTTTGATGATGGCAAACATCGCGTCGAGTTGATGCACCTGGGCATCGCTCATACACGCGGCGATGCTTTCGCATGGCTGCCGAAAGAAAAAATACTTTTTACAGGTGATGCTTGCGTCAACGGGCCTTACAATTTTGTAGGCGATGGCGATATTGAAAAGTGGATAACCACGCTTGATATGGCGCGCAAACTTGGAGCCCAAGTCATCTGCCCCGGTCACGGGCCTCGTAGCGCTGACACAATGCTTGCAGATCAACAAGCTTTCTTCACGTCTTTGCGCGACGGTGTAGGCAAATTGGTCAAAGCCAAAAAGACTCCGCAACAGGTGAAGGATGCGGTCGAACTGCTTGCCGCAGAATTGAAGACGAATCAACAGATTGCGCGGTATGTAAGCAGTAGATCTTTAGCAGCCCAAGTTGAAAAAGTTTTCACAGAGATGACGGGACAGAAATTCCCCGAAGCACAAAAGATTTCGAAAGATGTCAGGCATCTCCATCGTCTGGCTCACGGTTATCCGCTGGAGATCAGTTACTTATAACTGATTGATAGGAACGATTAATTTCATAAATAATTGGGAGGAAATAGAAATGGCAGAACCAGATTTTGATCGAGCAAAAGCGGTCTCATTGTTAAATGAAATTTTGCAAGCTGAGCTTGCTGGAGTGGTGCGCTATACGCATTACTCTTTTATGGTTTTTGGTTATAGTCGCATTCCGATTGTTTCCTGGTTGCGCGAACAGGCGGCGAGCGGGCTGACGCACGCGCACGCGGCTGGCGAATTGGTGACGCACTTTGGTGAGCACCCGTCTTTGAAAATCGGGCAATTGCTGGAAACCCAAAAGCACGAGATCAACGATATACTTCTCGAATCGCTGGAAGCTGAAAAAGAAGGTTTGAATCTTTATAGAAAGCTTCTTGAATTAGTGAAAGACAAATCTGTGTTGCTTGAAGAATACGCTCGTCGGATGATTTCCGAAGAGGAATTGCATCTTGGCGAAGTCAACAAGATGCTTCGCAAGCCCGGCGATATTAGCGTTTTCTTAGCCGACCAGAATTTCAAGAAAAGCAATTGAGTAGGAACAACGTATCGAGATGACTGCGCTTGAAACCCAACGCCTGTTGATTGAAGATTGGCAGGTAGATGACTGGCATGCGTTTCGCTATATTGCAACCAACCCTGAAGTCATGCGTTTCATAGGTAATGGACAGATTTGGGATGACGAGCGCATTCAACAATGGGTCAAAAAGCAGATTGATAAGCGTGCGGAACTCGGCTTTGCATTTTGGAAGCTTGTTGATAAGAGCGACGGCAGGCTCATAGGTCATTGCGGAATGCAATATTTGGCAAACACAGGCGAAATAGAAATCGGCTGGTGGCTGGCACAAGATTGCTGGGGAAAAGGTTTGGCTACGGAAGCCGCAAAGTGCGTGTTGCAATACGGTTTTGATACCTTTCATTTCCAGCGCGTCATCGCAATCGCACACCCGGACAACCTAGCTTCAACAAATATTATGAAAAAGTTGGGAATGAAATTTGAAAAGCTTACAGATGGAAAAGAGTTCGGATTAATTGTTCAAGATGTTCCCATCGCGCTCTATTCAATTCACAAGAATTCGTAGATAATCTCTACGTTAAGATTACCCGTGTACCTTTTCAGTGTGGAGGTAGTATGAAAACCAAAGGTCTACTGTTTTTGACCGCATTGATTATTTTCGGAGTTTCAAATATTTGCCCTGCTCAATCTGCTCAAGAGTTTACGGATCCGGCCGGCAAATATAAATTCACATTAATCGGGGATTGGAGAGCCGTTTCTTATAACGATGCTGTCGGCAGATCCAAAATGGAATTTGTTTACGGTGATCGTTCGGAAGGCTTATTGAAAATCGTCAAAGAGAAATTGAATGGTGTAAATATAGCAGGCAAAGTTCGAGAAGAAGAAGAGAATCTGAAGATGTATCGCGCCGGGTTCGAGCGTGCCTCAACCGAGCAATTTGCTGCCGGTTCGCTTGATGGCAGGCGCTTCGCTTTTTATAGCACCGACAGCGGGCGAAAAACCGCCAGCGCGTTTTACTATTTGCAAGATGGAGATTATGTCTGGGTCATGAGATTCACAGGTCGTCGCGGCGTTCTCGATACGATTCGCAATGTCACAGACCGTATGGCTCGCGGTTTTACTCCTCTTGAGAAGTAGTTTTAGTCAGTAGCCCGTAGTCCTTAGTCAGTAGCCCGTTGTTGGGTTTATACCTTTCACACATGAATGCACTGGCATTTCCAAACTACTGCCTACTGACTATGGGCTACTGACTACGTAGCAATCTGCAATCAATACGAAAACTTTACTTGAAAGGAGACCCTTTATATGAAGGTCTTTGACACTAAGGAGATTAGAAACATTGGCATTGTAGGTCACGGCCACTCGGGCAAGACATCGCTCGTGTCGGCAATGCTTTTTGATGCAGGGGCAACTCAACGATTGGGCCGCGTCGATGATGGCTCAACGGTGACGGATTATGACGAAGACGAAATTTTCCGCAAGAATACCATTAACAGCGCCATTGCGCACTGCGAATGGAATGACAAAAAGATCAACCTCATTGATACACCCGGATATGCAGCATTCATACTCGATACCAAAGCCGCGTTGCGCGCCGCAGAAGCCGCTATCGTTATGATTGATGCGGTCAACGGCGTAGAAGTTCAAGCAGAAAAGGTTTGGGGTTTCGCACAAGAATTCGCCATCCCTCGTTTGATCGTCATCAATAAAATGGATAAAGAACGCGCCAACTACGAGAGAACGGTTGAAAATATTATCGAGATCTGGGGGCGCAGAGTCGTACCGCTGCAAATTCCGATCGGCAGCGAAACGGATTTCAAGGGCGTCATTGACCTTGTACATAACAAAGCCTATTACGCGGATGGCAAACCCGCAGAAATACCCGCCGAGCTTTTGGATGCCGCCTCTGCTGCGCGCGAAAAGATTATAGATGTGGTGGCCGAAGCCTCAGAAGAGTTGATGGAAAAATATTTTGAAGAGGGAACTCTCAGCGATGAAGATTTGATTCCAGGCATACACGCTGCCGTCAAGGAGCGCAGGATTTTCCCTGTTTTTGTGACCTCTGCTACACAGAACATTGGCATCCAACCTTTGCTCAACGAAATCGCAGAAATTGTACCCGCGCCTGATGAATTCGATGTTGTGAAAGGCACAGACGGAAACGGCGAAGAGATTGAGCGCGAAATCAGAGACATCGCTCCTTTTTCGGCTTTTGTGTTTAAGACCGTCGCAGACCCATTCGCGGGCCGTATCACCATCTTCAAGATTTATTCTGGCACGGTGAAATCCGACGCTACGGTTTACAACGCCACGAAAAACACCAATGAAAGACTAGGTCCATTGCACGTTATTCAAGGCAAGTCTCTGGAAAAAGTCAGCGAAGCAAAAGCGGGCGACATTATTGCTGTGGCGAAACTAAGAGAGACATCAACCGGAGACAGCCTCTGTGACAAAGCCCATACGATTATTTACGAACCCGTGAAATTACCGACTCCGGCTATCTCTTTTGCTATCGAACCGAAATCGCGCAACGATGAAGACAAGCTTTCGCAGGCGCTTCACAAAATGCTTGAAGAAGATCTGGCTCTCAACTTCACACGAGACCCGCAGACCAAGGAATTTTTGTTATCGGGGACCGGTCAGGTTCACATAGAAGTTGCCGTAACGAAATTGAAGAAGCGCTATAACGTAGAAGTTGCTTTACATCCGCCAAAGGTTGCTTATCTGGAAACCTTGAAAGGACGCGCTGAAATTGTTGGTCGTCACAAAAAACAATCGGGTGGACGCGGGCAATTTGGCGAAGCGACGGTAGTATTTGAGGGCTTACCGCGAGGCGGCGGCTTCGAATTCGTTGATAAAATATTTGGCGGCTCGATCCCGGCGAATTGGCGACCCGCTGTTGAGAAGGGAATCAAAGAGGCTGCGGCGCAAGGCGCAATTGCCGGTTACCCGGTGATTGATTTTAAAGTTGAGTTGATAGATGGAAAGTATCACTCCGTTGATTCTGATGATTTGTCTTTCCAGATTGCCGGTCGAAAAGCCTTCCGCGCTGCGAAGGATAAGATGAAAGCGGTATTGCTCGAGCCTGTGATGAACGTCGAAATCACTGTACCACAAGAAGCATCCGGGGATATTTTGGGCGACATCAATTCGCGCAGAGGTCGCGTTTCGGGTATGGATTCCAAGGGCGCTCAAGCTGTGGTCAAGGCCCAGGTGCCGCTTTCGGAAATGTTGTCATATCAATCAACGCTCAATTCGATAACCGGTGCGCGCGGTTCCTACACGATGGAATTGGATCATTACGATGAAGTTCCCGCGCTGATTGCACAAAAGATTATTCAGAAATCGCAAGAAGAAGGTCGCATTCGAGTTGTAGAAGACGAGTAAGTTTTTTGAAGTTCGGCAGATTTCATTCGTTGTTTGTGATCAACACGAAATTCAAAAGGGCGCAGAGTTCGGAGAGTATATCCTCTACGATACATCTGCGCTTTTTGCTAATATAGAGGAATCGAAAATGTTGCGTAGACTGTCGGGTCTGCGGCTGGCTGGAACAAACCCCCGCTTGTTTTCATCGTTTTTCTCGGCTCAAGACTTGCTCAGACTCGACAGTCTATGCTACCTCGCCTGCTCTACACGAATCATTCAGGAGATCTATAGCTTTGACCAATATACCTTCGTAGGCTTGTCAGG
>JANMSG010001083.1:0-10198 GCA_031389065.1 Acidobacteriota bacterium
TCAAATTCACGCCCGGTTCGAAGTACGCTTACTCCGGTGAAGGCATTAACCTCTTACAATTTGTCATTGAAGCGATCACCAAAAAATCTGTCGGCGAGCAGATGCGCGAACGAATCTTCAAGCCATTCGGCATGACGCACACAAGCATGACGTGGGAAGAGCGGTTCGGAGTAGATTGCGCCATCGGCTATGATGAGAAAGAAAAGCCTCTTGGACATAAACAGCGCACAAGCGTACGCGCCGCAGGATCTATGGACACAACGATTTCAGATTATGCGAAATTTATGCAAGCGGTGATGCAGGGGGAAGCTTTGTCATCGCGTTATAAAAACGAGATGCTGACGCCGCAAATCCAAATCTACTCGAAGCATCAGTTCCCAACTCTTTCCACCGAAACCACGGAGGAGAACAAGGCGATTCAACTTTCATATGGATTGGGGTGGGGGCTGTTTCGCACCCCTTTCGGCAAAGCGTTCTTCAAAGAAGGTCACGATGACGGATGGGAAAACCATTCGGTCTGTTTTCCAGATAAGAAGATAGCCATCATATTTATGGCAAACAGTTCCAATGGCGACAGCATCTTCAAGGAGCTTCTGGAGACCTTGATCAAGGACAAGTACACCCCTTGGAAGTGGGAGAGCTATGTTGCGTACGACAGTGCGGACTAATATTCAGACGGTTCGAAGAAGGGTAGCAAAGCATCTCCGCGCTCGATGAACTGAACAAGTGAAGGTAAGACAACAACCGCCAGGCTTACCAAATCATTGAACACATCTAATCGGAACTTCGCGCCCTCGTGCGGTTACGCGCTCAACCGCGACAATGCGCCCGCCTTCGACGATGAGCGCGTGATCGAAATTATTTACAGTAGGGCAGACGTGCTTGGGCACTAAATAAAGTGTCTCGCCGATGTCTGGCTTTGCGGAATTGGCACTTGCGTCGGCAGAAATTTCGATTGGCAGATGCTCTTCGCTTGGGTGTTGCGGCGTCAAATCACCGTGCCCAAGGACGAAGCAATTCGGAATGCCTGCATCTGCTGAAACCGTTTTATGTCCCGCATCGCACGTCAAAGTATTCGCCGTCGGATGCGAAACTACGGTTGAGATAACCACAGCCGCCGCCCGATAACCGTACTCTGCGGGCAATTGCGCAAGGCTCGTGCAATCGTTATAAACAATTGTGCCGGGTGATATGCGATGAATGAATTCCGCCTCTGCAAACGGTTGGTAAGATAACGAACAAGGAAACGCCGGAGTGCCCGCCGTGACGACTTCAGGAATCTGAATACTTGCTTGTTCAAAAGCAGAGACTAATTTCATCAACCGGTCATAGCCTTGATGCGCTGTCGCCTCGCGCTCTTGCCAATCAACGATGCCTCCCATGTGTCCATCATAGTAATGCAGTCCGCGAAATTCCAGTCCTGCCATTTCGATGGCTTTTGCTAATTCGATAATCTCATTGATGTGGTCTTGCTCTACGCCTGTGCGATTCATTCCAGGATTCACATCAATAAAAAGCCCGATATTACTGCCTTTCCACGCATCAATCTGCGCAACGCTTTCAAGGAGAGCCGAGACGCGAGTTTTCGGGAATTGCTCAGCGATTTCGCGCACACGCCGCGCATTGGCTCCGACAACCGGGTATGCTAATAGCGCATCGTCAGCGCCTGCTTCACAAACCGTGCAAAGTTCAAGCGAGGTTGAGCATTTGAAGTTTTTAATGCCTTGCGCGACATATCGCCGCATTACAAATTGGAGCTTTGCCGTCTTTACGTGCGGTCGCCAACGATCCGCATTGCCGCCTAACAAGCGAACTGTCGCAGCGATGTTTGCATCTACGATTTCGGGGTAGATGACCAGCGCGGGAGTTAAAACTTTTTCAAGGTCTTTGATGCGATATGAATCTATCGTCAATTCATTGAGAAGTGGCGAAGGAGCGAAAGCAGTTTTCATGATTTATGGCGAACCTTTCTTTGAGCAGTATTCGCCAGTAAACTTAAATGCGTTCGTTTAACAAAGCAAGGAAAGGTTATACCGAATTGCAAAACAAAGAGAGAAGCACGTGGTTGAAGAGCGATCTTTAACCGCCGAACCTCGCAGTCACTGCTCCTATACTAAACTCATTATTATTGCGCAATTCGGTATAACATAATCCAGGAAGCATCAGCCGATTTGCCATGCCTTCGTCTTTTCCTGCCGGGCGTCTCTACGGTCTCTTTTTCACTCTCGTGGTTCTGACCGTTGTTGACTTGTTTCCCTTGGTCACGGTTGTTGAACGGGTAGTAACTCTCGCTCTCTTCGTCACCACAGTAGAGGTTCGACGTGTGTAATGTACTTTCGAGACGCTTTTTACCCTACTGGTTCTGGTAACCGCGAACGCCGTTCTTCCGGTTAATCTGACCGTGCGGGTGCGATAGACATTCATGCTTACCGTGCGGTAGGGACGATGCCATTGCGGATAGGAACCAAAATAGAAAACCGAGCGGTACGGGCGATAGAGCGGTCTGTAAATCGCTGTGATGATCGGCCACCGATAGATAGAAACATCGGCAGGCGCGACGTAATAATCAACTCCATAGATGCTTTCATCACCTCGAATTTGCAGGTTGTAGAGTTTGTCGCCGGACTTCTCCACTTCAATCGTTGCGACATCCTGAAATTCATCCTTCCCTAACGGCACTTGAAGGATGATCAAATGGGTGTCATCGGCGACCTCTTCCACGACTCGTATGAAATCAACTTCACCATTTTCGTCAAGGTCGAGATTGTTCAGGCCGGTATCGGGATTGTTGAGCGCTTTTTCAAAGGCTTGCAGATCTTCCGAGTTTTTGAACAATTCGCCAATGGCGATTAAATCCAAGCTTCCGGCTGCTTCCGAAGTTGGAGTCATTTCGGTGACTTTTTCTTGAGCAAAAGCCGGACAATAATTTATGGGCAGAAGCAGTAGAAGTATGGATACGACAAAACGTTGTTTCATTTCTTTTCTCCTATTCGATTCTCTTATGTTTGAAAAACGTCGTAGGCAAACTCAACCTGGTCGCTATCTCCTTACGGTCGTTTGTCTAAATACTCTGACATTGGCGTGCCGTTCGGTTTTTCAAAGAAGGCTTTATTCGCACTTCTTCTAATGAAGAAAGCTGTGGGGAGAGTTGCGATCTGATGGAACCTGCGCACAGATTCACTACTTCTATATCACTACATAGTGCGAAAAGAATAGGAAATGTATCAAAATAATAATCTTTTTTTGGCAGAGTGGTTTCGTTGCCCGCTACCTCATTGCGGCGTAAAATCTTAGAGCCTATGAAGCAGAGCGTCACAACTTCATCCGATAGCCAGTTAGTCGCTCTGATTCAACAAAGCGATAAATCGGCTGAAGCGGCACTTTACGAAAAATATTCGTCGCGCATTTATTTTCTAGCTCTCGGCGAATTGCACTCACGCGAAGATGCAGAGGATGTTCGCGCAGAGACTTTTTTGCGTCTCTATCAGGCTCTGCGGCAAGACAAATTGCGTAACTCTGATGCGCTTTCCTCATTCATCGTCGGCATCGCTTTGAACATCATCCGTGAATACGCGAGAGCAAGTTCAAGAGTACAACCCCTGACAGAACAAGAGTTCGAATTGGCTGATGAAAGCTCGCTGGAAGCTGCGTTCCTTGATGAAGATGTGGCGCGCTCAATAAAGGAAGCGGCGCAATCCTTGAAACCGAGAGAGCGCGATTTTTTGCGAATGTACTATTACGAAGAGTTATCCAAAGAAGAGATTGCCCGCGCGCTCGGCATCAAAGAAGAGCGATTGCGACTGATCAAATCGAGAGCCTTGAAGAAATTTGGCGAGGTTTATAAAAAACTGACAGGCAAGTGATACAAAACGCCATGATCTTGCACTACTAGAAAAGCAATGAATCATCAAGAAATTCAAGAAAATGAAATCATCGAACGCTACGTGCTTCATCAACTCGCGGCGCATGAGCGACGGGTGTTTCAGGAGCACTATTTTTCATGCGATGAGTGCTTTGCAAAAGCGCAGATGAAGGCGCGATTCATTGCAGGGGTACGCGATGAATCCAGATCAGGAGTCTTTGCCAAAAGCGCCTTTGCCACTTCAACAGCAACTCCAAAAGCGCCCTGGCTTGGTTGGCTCAAACCTGCATTTACCTTGGCAGCCGTTGCGTTGCTCTTGCTGGCAGTGGCGCTCGGTTGGTTGTTGTTGAATCAACTTCCGAAGCTGCGTGAAGAGTTGGCGCGCGAAAAACAGGCTCGCGAGCAAGTCGAAAAAGAGAAACAACAGAGCGTGAATCAAGCGAAAGAAGAACTAGAGATCGAACGTCGGAAGTTGGAAATTGAGCGAAGCGAGCGCGCGAAATTGCAGAGCCAAATCGAGGAGCTGGCGCGAAATCAAATCCGGCAATCACCGAACTCGAAATTGCAGAGCCAGCTTGAAGAGTTGGCACGAAATCAAACTCAGCAATCACCGAACTCGGAAATCGCCACGCAAGCAAATGTACCGATTGTGGTGCTCGAAGCCGTCAGGAATTCTCAAGCCGGCGCAAATCAAATTAAACTTCCTGTTCATGCCAATAATTTGACCTTGTGGCTGGAGGTCGAGTCGGGCAATCGCTTCGATAGTTTTCAGTTGCAGATTTTCGATGCAAGCAATAAACAGGTACAAACGATTCGCGGTTTGAAAGCAAATTCTTATGGGGCATTAGCCGCGAGCGTCTCTGCCAAAGCGTTTCAAAGCGAAAAATATCTGGTGAAACTTTTAGGCGTGAAAGGTCAGCAGAGAGAATTTTTAGCAGAGTATGATTTGATCGTCCGCAGATGAGAATTGATTTTGCCAATGCGTATCTCTGAAAGAGAATTGATTTATGAAGTCAAGAGTAGCTTTCGCAAGAATGGTATTTTGCGCGTTCTTCGTGTTGCAATCTTTCGTCTCGGCGCAGGCTGGTAATTCCTATCAAGTCGAATCCGCGCAATCTACTCTTCAACAAGATGCCGCGCAAATAGACCAACTCTTGAAAGACGGTCGCGCTCTGTTATCAAAAGGCACATTTGATGAAGTGTTTTTGAAAGCTGAGCAGGCATTAGCTCTCAGTATCAAAATCAATGACAAGGCGCGGCAGTCACGTTCGCTGATGCAGATTGGAACGGTGTTCTTTCACACGGGATTAACCGATAAAGCGATAGAAAACTTCAAGCAATCGGCGCAACTGGCAAATCAAACGGGAGATCATAACCTACAATCTCTGGCTCTCAACAGCGCCGCGGTTCTGCTCACTTCGTCAGGATTTTTTGAAGAAGCTCTACACTTTTTTAACCAGTCGCTTGCTTTGCGTCGTCAACTAAATGACCGCCGGGGTGAGGCATTCGTTCTTATGTCTATGAGTCCTCTGTATATGGACACAGATGATTTCGTCAAAGCCGACCAGTTATTGCAGGACGCTTTGCGAATCATACGCGAAGTGAAAGCAAGCGGCGTGGATGTCAAAGGGCTTGAAGAATACACCTTGCTCAGAATTGCCTGGATAGAATATTTGCGTGGAAATTTTGCAGCGGCATTGCAGGCTGTACAAGAGACGCTGGCCAGGGAAACCGAGCAAACGAGTGGCGCTAACAAAGTGGACGCGCGTCATCGTTTAGGCGAAATCTATGGGGCAATGGGCAATCACGAAAAGGCCGCCGAAATTTACACGGAGATGGTTACGTTGGCGCGCAAGCTGAAGATTCAAAATTCGGAAGCTCTCGCATTGGGCAATCTAGCTTGGTCTGAGTTCCAACTGGGCAAAGCTACGGAAGCGCTTGCTTTGATAAAACAGGCGATCCCAATGCTCCGTCAGTCCGGCAGCAGCATTGATGAGTGGAGGTTTCTATACTATTTAGCCGAGATTGAAAAAGCTCTGAGGCACAATGAAGCAGCGTTATCGAGCTATCGCCAGGCGATCGGCGCAATTGAACGGGTTCGCTCTCTGACGATTCCCACAGAAACCGCCAGAGCGGGGCTGATCGCTTCTCTTCATGATGTCTTTGTCAGTGCGATTGATTTTCTCTTCAGCCTGAAACGCGAAACAGAAGCTTTGCAGATTGCCGAAACCTATCATGCGCGCGCCTTTCTTGATGTGCTTGCTGAATCGAAAATTGATTTGCGCGCCCAGTTGAGTCCACAGCATAGAAAGCGCGAAGACCAGATATTTGAAAGCATTTCGAGCCTACAGAAAGAACTCTGGAAGCCGGATTTAACCCAGCAGCGCGAAAAGAAATTAAAGGAAGATTTGCAGCGCGCAGAAAGCGAACTGGATACTTTTCAACTGGAGATGCGCCGCTCAAATCCGCGATATGCCAGCGTGAAGTATCCGCAGCCTGTCAAACCTGAGGTTATCGCAAAAGAGTTGATTGATCCGCATACAGCTTTGATCGAATACGTCTTAGGTGAAAAAAGGTCGTTCGCCTGGGTGGTTCATAAAGACAAAATCACCTCGTTTATCCTGCCGCCTAAAAAGGAGATTGAAGATTTAATTAAGGAGTATCAAGAGGCGCTTGCTGAAAAAGTCTCCTCGTTGACGATGGGTCAAGCAACCGCCAGGTTGAACGCGAAAAGTCAGCAACTTTATGAAAAACTTTTTCGTCCCTTGGACACCCATCTTTCATCGGCGCAAAAACTGATTGTCGTTGCAGATGGAGCGCTCACCTATTTGCCTTTTGAAACTTTGGTCAAAAAGGATACTGCCAATACGAGCGCATCACCTCTTTATTTAATCGAACGCTTTGCCATCAGCTATGCCCCTTCGGCATCGGCGCTTGCAGCAATTCAGGCGTTAGAAAAAGCTGCCACAAAAGATGTAAAGGGGGTGATTGCTTTCGGCGATCCTGTCTATGCAAATTCACAGCACAGCGGTAAGGATGCAAAGTCCGCAAGTCTCACCTCTGCCAACAATGTAGAGCGTGGTTTTGACTACAGACAATTGCCCTACACGCGAACCGAAGTCAACGAAATCGCCTCTCTGTTCCCCAGCGTAGAGCGCACAGTATATCTGGGCACAGAAGCGCGCGAGCAAAAAGTTAAGACAGCAAGCCTTGATAAATACCGATATCTGCATTTTGCTGCCCACGCAATGATTGATGAAGATCACCCAAAACGGTCAGGAGTCGTTTTATCTTCTGAGAGCAATTCAAAAGAAGACGGCACATTGCAGATGAGCGAAGTGATGCGTTTAAAGTTGAATGCCGATTTAGTAACACTTTCCGCGTGTCGAACCGGAATCGGTAAATTGCTTACCGGCGAAGGGGTGATTGGTTTGACGCGAGCCTTTCTTTACGCAGGCGCAAGCAGTGTGGTTGTAAGTTTGTGGAATGTCAACGATACGGCTACCGCAACATTGATGAAAGCCTTTTATGGCAATCTCAAAAAAGGCTTGCCAAAAGACGAAGCCTTGAGACAAGCGAAACTCGAATTGATCAAGGGGCAAAAGCGTGTCTGGCGACAGCCCTATTTTTGGGCTCCCTTTGTCTTGATTGGCGAACGCCAATAAGATGAATTCTCAATTACGATGCCAGTTCTTTATCCTCAAAATAAAACTCAGCTCCGGCTATGAATTTAGTTTTTATCGTTTCGCTACTTGGTTCAAAACTCTTAACCTCTGCCACCACGCTTTGATTGGATTTTACTCTTCCACCGCTTGAGTTCTTTCTTTGCGGCAATGTGACCAGCAATCCTTTGCCAAGTTCTTCATCTGTGAAGGTATGCTCGCTTGTCACAGCAAGGATTTGGTCGAAGTCTGGTGGCGTGGAAATGTAATGCGCTAAGAATAACTCTTTTCTCTTTCCGAAGAGCAGATACTGCATTCGCGCAGATTTTTTGGCATTGGCATCAAACTTTCGGAAATGAATAATTTTTGTGACGTCAACATTGATATCTTCAAGGATTGGCTTGCCATCTCTTTCAAAATGTTCGCGAAAGACTGTGCCACGAAAGCTGTGAAGTTGTGAATGCTCCGCAGTCGAAGAAGTAAGATGAGGAAGGATGAAACTCTCAGGCGATAAGGTATAAAGCTTCGTTGCAGTCTTTTTACGATCGTTGAAATACGCTTCTTGCGGCGTTGCTCCCTCTTTGCTGAAAGTCGCTTCAAGGATTACTTGATAGTCGTGCGGTGTATGGAAGTTCGAAGATTTGAAGAGCGGCAAATGCGACAAAAAAACCGTTTCGCTGCCCACCACAACCATACCGTGCCCTGCCGGGCGGTCTTCACTGTGCGAGTGAGGCTTGAGTAGTGATTTGGCGGTTGATTGGAGTGGCAAAGCGCTGAGTGCAAATGCAGCCAATGCCAGGTCTTTCAAAAAACTTCTTCGCGCGCTCGTGCTACCTTTACTTTCATTCATGGTAAATCTCCGGTGAACTGGTCCAAAATGGCGCTCAACATTCTGTGGTTTTCTGCAAAGAATTGATCTTCGGAAAGAATTTCATCAGGCGTTTGAACATATCTTCCTTCGCTTATGTCGTCAATTTCGTTTTGAACCATCTTTTGAATACTTTCGCGATTTGACTCGATGTGAAATTGCAAAGCCAGGACGTTGCTGGTGTAGAGAAATGCTTGATTTTCACAGCCAGCGCTTCGCGCCAGATGAATGGCGTTTTGCGGTAGATTGAAGGTGTCGCCGTGCCAGTGGAAGACTTGAAATTGTTGTGGCAATTCAGAAAATAGCTGGAAATCTCGCGCTTCTTTGGTCAAGGTTATCGGCAACCAGCCAATCTCTTTATGAGGATTTTGAAAAACTCGCGCGCCTAAAACATCGGCAATCAGTTGTGAACCGAGACATATCCCTAACACCTTCTTCTCTTCGCAAATGGCGGTTTCGATAAACTTTTTTTCAGCCCTAAGCCAGGCGTACTGGTCTTCTTCGTAAATATTCATTGGACCGCCCAGAATAATAAGCAAATCCACTTCATTGACATCAGGCAGCGCTTCATTGTGAAAAAGTCGCGTAGCTGAAATGGTGTGGTTCCTGGCTTGCGCCCATCTCTCAATGCCAGCTAAGTCTTCAAAAGGCACGTGCTGTAAATAATGTAATCTCATCGGTCTCGATTTCGCTGTTGTTGTCTGGCGCAGACTACGCTTTCGGATGCGATTTGTCGTACACTTCCATCAATTTTTCCATAGAGACTTGCGTGTATATTTGCGTAGTTGATAGCCGCGCGTGTCCCAGGAGTTCTTGAATGGCGCGCAGGTCTGCGCCGTTGCTCAATAGGTGAGTCGCAAAAGAATGACGCAGTGAGTGTGGGCTGATGTCCATCGAAAGCGCGCATTCTTTCACATACTTATCCACCATTCTTCCGACCGAGCGCGTAGTGATTCTTGTCCCTTGATAATTGTAAAAAAGAATTTCCGGGTCGCGGTCATCAACAGGAGATTCCAGCAACAAATCGCCGCGCACTTCCATATACATTTCCAGCGCTTCTTTTGCTTTCGAGCCGAAAGGAACAATGCGCTCTTTGCGACCTTTGCCGCGCACGCGAATTGATTGATTTTTGTAATCCACATCTTCAAGGTTTAAGCCCGTGAGTTCGTTGACGCGAATGCCTGCGCCGTAGAGTAACTCTAAAATGGCGCGGTCGCGTTTGCCTAAAACGGTTTCCAGGTCTGGCGATTCAATGAAGCGAATCACGTCTTCAACCGAAAGCACTTTCGGAAGCCGCTTTTCCAGACGTGGGCTTGCAACAAGCTTTGCGGGGTTCATCTCCAGAATTTGTTCACGACAGAGAAACTTGAAGAAGGAACGCAGCGTTGCCAGCTTTCGCGCAATAGAGGTTTTCTTATGATTGTCTTTGTAAAACATCGCCAGATATTCACGTATGGTGATGTGATCAACGTGATGTATGTCTATCTCTCGCCGCTTGCCACTGGGCTCAAACGGGCAAAGGTAATCATTAAATTGTTTGAGGTCGCTCATATAATTACGCAGGGTGTGTTCGGAAACATTGCGTTCATACTTCAAGTGTTCTTCAAAACGAACTAGGTATTCTTGCATAACGGGACTCCTGAAATGTCCACACAAAACGGGTCGAATTAATTCTATAGTCGAAGTCTGAGGCGTCAAGCGGAAAGCAGCCAACAATAGGGCTATTGCAAAGTCGTTTTGTAAGCCTGGCTCCTTGACAAATTGAAAAAAAAGACCTTTTTCGGTTGAATGAATTGTTCAAAACCA
>JANMSG010001085.1:0-3735 GCA_031389065.1 Acidobacteriota bacterium
TTTGTCTGATCAGTTCTTTCCAAACGGTTGGATGAGAGTAGGACGTAATGTCATTTTTAAGCGAATTTAAAATCCGCTTCTTTTCTTGCTGAAAAGCTTTTGATTGGTCAATGCCATTAAAATCATCGTTGATTGCAATCATTAAATCGGCAAAATTCTGAGCCTGTTTTGCGTTAACATATTTTTCCAGCAGGTTGCGGAAATGTATGGTTGCATGTCTTCTCTGTTCAGTGAGCGCAGCCCTTGTGTTTAAGCCAAGCAAGGCTATCGTATATTTTGCTTTTAGATATTCTCTGGTTCCTTCAGGGTGACGCTCAGTAAAAATAAATTGCTGATTGATTAAGTCTAATTCGAGAAAATCCATTGGGTCTTCAACTCGTTGATTGATGAATAAAGCGTCCTTGGTCTGAGGTTTAAGATACTGCCCTCTCGGCGGAGTTATATCAATTTCCGTTGTGGAATTTCGCGGATTAAATATTTTAAACTTGTCAGATTTATAATGCGTGTTACATTTTCCGCAAGCTAAAACGTAATTCCTCCAAACAAAAGTTTTTTCAGGATAGAGTTTTTTTGGGTAAATGTGCTCGATATCGGTTGCTTCATTATTTTCACAATAGACACAGATTTCAACGCCGACACACATTTTGAGCAGGGTGTCCTTGATCTCTTGAAAAGCAACTTTGGCAACCATACTGGAGGTTTTACTCTCCCATTTTGAATTTGCCTTTTTTGCCCTGGCTTCGAACGAAGCTTCATCCGAAATCAATTGTTGTATCTGTTTCAAATGATTTTTGCTCGAAGTTGTTATGTTTTTAGAGGTCAATCGGATCATGGGTAGAAAATATTTTACGTAGCTCCTTTAATTTATTCTCTTCTTTAGGCTTGATTATGCCGGCCATTTTCTTTTTGTTTAGTTCTATCAGTTCTACTTTTTTATCAATTGATTCAGCGTTAATGCTGACATCAGCGCCGAAAGCTTCGGTTCCATAGGCATCCAGCACATTGCCAAAAACCAAACGGTCTTTTTCCGTAGCGGTAATTTCGCCGGCTTGCACATCACTGTTTGGCGCGGACAAAAGCCAAATACTCCCCAGTTCGGAAGCACGGCAAATCAGCGGACTATGTGTGGTTACGATAAATTGAATTTTTGGAAAATACTTGATGAACCATTGACCGATTCTCGCTTGCCAAGTTGGATGAAGATGAGCATCTATTTCATCAACCAAAACGACGCCCGGCAAATCAATGATCATATTGCCTTGTCTGATAGACTTGAAAACCAACTCATCACCATACACCCGTACCAACTGTCTGATGAGTTCAAAGGTTAAACTTAAAATCGAACGGTAGCCATCGCTCATTTGGGTAACCGAAATTTCCACTCCGTTGCCGTCGGTAAACACGACTCCCTCGGAACTGATGTTTGTGAGTTTGGTATGATGCGGCAAAAAATCTTCGGAGTTGACCAGTTTCTTCAAATCGTCAATCAGAGTCTCGGATATTTTCTTTTCCAGCACCTGGTAATTCAGATTCACCAGCCACTTGGTGGCTTCGGTCAGCGCGACGTCTTCGCCAAATAAACTTAAATGGGAAGCCAGTCGCGCGTAACTCGGGTTTTCAAAGATCTTCTCCATCTCTTGTGAGCCGCCGGAAAATCGCCTGAACGGTCCATACCCGGCAGAAAACCATCCCGGATTTTTTCCCCAGTTAAATTGTCCCGGATGAATGCTTCCGCTTGAAGTGTCATTGAGCGAAAAGAGAATTTCGCCCCGCTCTTTTTTGAAATAAAATTCATTCTTTATGCTGGTATTTTTAGTGGTTGCAGAAGGATCTGAATTCTGGTCAAGCGCGTCGCTGGAAATCTGGAGTTTAATGGCTCCGCTATCCGCCTGTTTATTTAACCAATTCTGCCAATTGGGTCGCAAACCGTGAACTTCCCCGGGTCCGACCAATGCCAAGGCGATGGAGCGAATAATACTGGATTTGCCCGCCCCGTTATCGCCGATGAGAACGTGCCAGCCGGCTGGGTCGGCAAATTTCATTTTAAAGTTTCTAATTGAACGAATGTTGTTGATCTCTACTACTTTTATATACATTTTATTCGCCTTGGCGCGCTTGGCTGATCATATCTAACGAAAAACTTTTTAAGTTAGAATCTCATTCAAAAGCTTTACCTCGCGCTTGATTTTAGCACAACCTTTACACCTTGCCCTCGACCATAGCATTCTCATTATCGCTCATAGCGGATAACCGAGTCAGTATCACCTGCGGTAGCGAACCGGTGGTCTCAGGCTTACGTAGAGTGTCAATCAAACGCAGATAACCCATTACCCTGCACAATCCAACTTTGCGGCTGACTTGCTCTCGTTGATTTAGCGATTGACCGTACTCATCATGGCTTCAGGGTAACGCAGCCCTTGAGCGGCGTCTTTCGGAAAAGCCGCTTCAATCTCCGCTAGATCCTGCTCGGTTAATTGAATGTCTGAGGCGGCGATATTTTCTTCAAGATAGTTGCGCCGCTTGGTGCCAGGAATCGGCACGATGGTCTCGCCTTGCGCCAACACCCAGGCAAGCGCAAGCTGCGAGGCGAGGTAGCCTTTCGCCTCTGCCAAAGCCTTGACGCGGTCAACCAGCTCAAGATTCTTTTGAAAATTCTCGCCCTGAAAACGAGGTGAATGACGACGATAATCGTTCGCCTCAAGGTCCTCGAAACTCTTAAACTGCCCGGTCAAAAAGCCGCGACCCAAAGGACTGTAAGCGACAAAGCCTATACCGAGTTCGCGAGTTGTCGGCAAAATTTCGTCTTCGCAATCGCGACTCCACAATGAGTATTCGGTTTGCAGCGCGCTAATCGGATGAACGGCGTGGGCGCGACGAATGGTTTGCGCGCCCGCTTCCGACAACCCTAAATAACGGACCTTGCCCGCCTGCACCAGTTCTGCCATTGCGCCGACCGTTTCTTCAATCGGTACGCTCGCGTCAACGCGATGTTGATAGTAAAGGTCTATATAATCCGTGCCGAGCCGTTTCAGCGAAGCCTCGCAAGCGGCGTGAACATATTCGGGTCGTCCATTGATGGCGCGAACCATCTTATTGTTTTCATCCCGCGTGATGCCGAATTTCGTCGCAAGCACAACTTCGTCTCGACGGCCGGTTAATGCCTTGCCTACGAGTTGTTCGTTTGTGAAAGGACCATACATATCCGAGGTGTCGAAAAAGTTCAGTCCCAATTCGATGGCGCGATGAATCGTCGCAACTGATTCGTTGTCATCGAGCGAGCCGTAAAATTCGGACATCCCCATGCAGCCCAAGCCTTGATCCGAAACTACCAATCCTTGTTTGCCTAACGCTCTTTTTTTCATTTTGATTTGTTCCTTTGCTTTTTGATCTATTTTGACAATCCACTATTATGAAAATGAGTTTACCGCACGTTGAGAGGCGATCACTGACCGCCGAGTTTTGTGATTACCGGAAGACCGGCGGTTAGTGATCGCCTCTCAACACAAGCAAGAGGTAAATTTTAGTAGTGGGGGAATACTGGAATGCTTACTCTTAGCCCGCGAATGCGGGCGTAAGCACAAAGCCCCGTGCGTTAGCGCTTGTCATTACCCAAATCTTTTGCATTTGTGCGCATCGGTTTGGCAAAGGCATTGTTTACTCAACTTCGGGGAGTAGCGAAGTGAGGACTTTTCGGGAAGCCTTTGCTTCCGGCGACACTAAGTCTTTTATATTCGC
>JANMSG010001095.1:0-7158 GCA_031389065.1 Acidobacteriota bacterium
CATCGAAACCATGATAGCCGTGGTTTCGATGATATTCGGGGCGCTCTTCGGGGTATGGTTTGCCTCGAATATCCAGCCGATTGAAAGCGACCGTTTTGCAGCAATCGCTAAACTCAACAGCGCGGCAGTGGTCTTCATTCAAACAGAATTTGAGCTCATAGACAGCGACGGCAATATCACGATGATCGAATCGCGCATCGGCTCAGGGTTCATCGTTTCAGAAAGCGGTTTGATCGTCACCAATCGTCATTTGATTCGCGATTGGGAATACAACCTGCCGATGGTAGGTGTTACCGGACGGACAAAAAATATCTCGGTGATTTTTCAAGGTCAAAAACGCCATGAAGCGATTCCTGCAACCATTGCGAAGTTATCTTCTGATGCAAGCGTAGACGTTGTTATACTGCAAATTGTGCCGCCGCCGAATATGCCTACGGTTTACGGGATAGAGCCCAACTTAGAGCACATCGGTCAGGGCGACGAGGTGGCAACCATAGGCTATCCTCTCGGTATGCAGTTGCTGACTGATGATCGCATTGACACGTCGCTTGCAACCGGCTTTGTCAGTCGCGTGGGGCAAGATGCGATTCAGCTAGACCTTCACGCACATCACGGCAATAGCGGCGGTCCTGTATTGAATCTCAAAGGCGAGGTGATTGGCATCGTCACTTCAAATTTAGCCAACGCACAGAATATAACCTTTTGCATACCGATTGGTGTGGCTTATGAAATGATAAAAATTAGTCCTCAGTCCGGAGTCCGTAGTTCTTAAAGTATTTGATAGAATTTCTGGAAACGGGCTAGAATAGCCGAATTAATTATTTTACTGAAATCTAATAAGGACGGATAAGCAATTATTCAAGAGGAAAACATGACATCAAAAAAACCACAACTCGCTAGCGAGCGAAAAACATTTAAACCATTTCAACCCCCGCAGCGCTTATTATTTTCGCCGGGACCAACGCCGGTTCCCGAAAGCGTCTTGCTGGCGATGACCAAAACCGTGCTCGGTCATTTGGACCCTATGTTCCTTCATTGCATGGATGAGATTAAAGAGATGCTGCAATATGTCTTTGAAACCCAAAACCATGTGACATTTCCGGTTTCAGGCACGGGAAGCGCCGGCATGGAAGCAGCAATCTTTAACGCTGTAGAAGCGGGCGATGACGTAGTCGTTTGTACAATGGGTGTGTTTGGCGAACGTATGGTTGCCATAACCGAACGCACTCCCGCAAATCCTGTGGTCGTTCGCGCAGAATGGGGACTGCCGGTTGACCTTCTTCAAATCGAAGAGGCGATGAAATCTTGCAGGCCGCGCGCCTTGGCGCTTGTCCACGTAGAGACTTCGACGGGTGTTGCGCAAAACCTTGAGGGACTGGCAGAAATCGCCCATAAATACGACGCCTTGCTCATCGTTGATACGGTTGCCTCGCTTTCGGGAGAGCCTGTCGGGGTTGACGCAAACGCCATTGATATTTGCTATTCGGGTTCGCAAAAGTGCATAGGCGCGCCTCCCGGACTGGCACCGATTACATTTTCTGAACGCGCCCTTAAACGCCTGCGCAATCGCAAAACTCCTGTGCAGAGTTGGTATTTCGATGCCGTCGCGGTTGAAAAATATTGGGGGCAGGAGCGCACCTATCATCACACCGCGCCGATTTCGATGAACTACGCGCTGCATGAAGCTCTGCGCTTGATTAACGAAGAAGGGCTGGAAGCGCGTTGGGCGAGACACGAGTTGGCACATCACGCCTTGCTTGCGGGACTTGATGCGATGGGTATCAAGATGCTGGTTGCGCCTGAGCATCGCGCCTTGGTTGTGAATGCGGTTTGCGTTCCCGATGGCATAGATGGCGCGCGCGTGCGTGGTCGTCTAATGGAAGAACATAACATCGAAGTAGCTGGCGGACTGGGACAATTAAAAGGTCGCATCTGGCGCGTCGGCTTGATGGGCGAGAGCAGTCAACAAGAAAATGTTTTGCGTTTGCTCAAGGCGCTTCACCTATCGGTAACGGCAGAAGGCTACGTTTGCGAATCGGGGGTTGCAGCGGCAGAGCAAATTTATTCCGCAAAATAACCTTTTTGGCGAAGGATTTGAGAAAAAAAATCTCAAATCCTTCGCCTCCATCACAACAGGAGGAAGTTTTGGCAGACAGGTTTTGCAGGGCAATAAGCGATAATCTGGCGAGGGAAATTTGACAACCCCCTATCATCGGCTGAACAATAGAGCGACGGGGAAAATCAATTATGACGGATGCAAACTTTCAATCGAATCGCGAAGATGACCTCAGCGGGTCTCATAATGTAGCGCTGCCCAAAACGCTTTTCCTGCATAACCAGCTTTTACTCAACCGCGAACTCAGTTGGCTCGAATTCAACTATCGCGTGCTTGAAGAAGCCTTAGACCGTTCGCAGCCCTTGCTCGAACGCTTGAAGTTTCTCTCGATCTTTTCGACCAACCTCGATGAGTTTTTCATGATTCGCGTGTCGGGTTTGAAACAGCAAATCGAATCGAAAGTCACAGAACTCTCGCCGGACGGACTGATGCCCGCAGCGCAATTGAAAGGCGTTAATCAACGCTTGCGACCAATGGTTGCTGAACAGATGCGCTGCCTCAAAGAAGAGGTGTTGCCGGTGCTTGCATCTGAAGGCATCGTCATTGCGCCGTATCGCGCCTTGTCGGATCACCAGCGGTGCGCCTTGAATGAATACTTCATAGAAAATGTTTTCCCTGTGCTGACACCCCAAGCCGTTGACCCGAGCCATCGCTTTCCCTACATCTCAAACTTGAGCCTGAATCTGGGGATGATGATTGAGCAATCTGAAACCTCTTCGACGATGCTTACGAACGCGCCGAGTTTCATTCGCGTTAAAGTGCCGCCAATCGTTTCACGCCTGGTGCCGGTAGGCGATTCGGGAACCGAGTTTACGCTGCTTGAAGAATTGATCGCCGCCAACACCGAAGCGCTCTTTCCGGGTGTTCGCGTCGGCGAATGCCATGCCTTTCGTGTCACACGTGACGCTGATATTGAAATCCGCGAAGATGAAGCAGGCGACTTGTTGCAGACCATGGAACGTGAACTTCGCAAGCGAAGATTCGGTCACGGGGTTCGCCTGGAAGTATCGTCAACGATGCCAGGCGAGATGGTGCGTTATCTTGCCAGTTCTATCGGTCTGACGGCCGATGATGTATATACGATTGACGGACCATTGAGCGTGCCCGATTTGATGGGGCTTTACGATTTGCCGAAAGCCGCGCTCAAAGACAGACCGTTTATGCCTTCCATTGCTGCGCCTTTCCAAACTGGCGAACCCATGTTCGACGTCATCAGCAGACAAGATGTTTTAGTCCATCATCCGTATAACTCTTTTTCAAGCGTGGTTGATTTCATCAGCAGCGCGGCGGTTGACCCGGACGTTTTGGCTATCAAGATGACGCTCTATCGCACAGGCACGCGCTCGCCAATCGTCCAGGCGTTGATGGAAGCGAGCGAACAAGGCAAACAGGTTGCTGTCCTTGTCGAACTCAAAGCGCGATTCGATGAAGAGAACAACATTGAATGGGCGCGTCGTCTTGAGCGTGCCGGCGTTCACGTTGTCTATGGATTGCTGGGACTCAAGACGCACAGCAAAGTCGCTTTGGTGGTGCGGCGCGAACGGGGGACGCTGCGCCGCTATGTGCACATCGGCACAGGCAACTATAACCCGGCGACGGCGCGCCTCTACACAGATTTGGGATTGTTCACAACCAATCAGAAAATCGGCGCTGATGTCACCGATTTGTTCAATTATTTGACAGGCTTTTCGCGGCAGACTGAGTACAGAAAGTTGCTGGTCGCGCCCGTCAATATGCGCGAACGCATGACGGAATTAATCGAGCGCGAGATCGAGCATCATAAACAAGGTCGTCCGGCGCGCATCATTACAAAAATAAACAGCCTCACCGACACGAAAGTGATTCGCGCCCTCTATGAAGCGTCGCAAGCGGGCGTGCCGATTGATCTCATCGTGCGCGGCGTTTGCACCTTGAGACCCGGTGTGCCGGGACTTTCCCATACCATAACTGTCACCAGCATCGTCGGTCGTTTTCTGGAACATAGCAGGATTTATTATTTTCAAAATGGCGGCGAAGATGATATGTACATAGGCAGTGCCGATTGGATGATGAGAAATCTTGACCGACGAGTCGAAGTCATCACGCCGATTGAAGACCCAAATTTGAAGAAGCATCTAAAAGAAGAAGTGTTAGATGTCTGCTTGAACGATAACTCGAAGGCCCGACGTTTGATGGTTGACGGCAAATACGAACGCGTACGCCCCGCAGTCGGCGAAGAAAAGATAGACGCGCAGGCCTACTTCAGGAAATTATATGGCGGCAATTATTTACAATCGAGCAAGTAATACCCAGTTATGCTACAAAATGAGAACACCGAGTTGAGAGGTGGTCTCTGATTGCCAACCCTACAGTCAGAGACCGCCTCTCAACTCATTTATTTTTACAACTCGTCATAACCATTGACATGAACGATTCCAGCAGCAAAAGCAATGCAGGAGCGCTTCGCACATTCATCTGCATAGAAATACCTGATTCCATTAAAGAACGAATAGAAAAACTGCAATGTGAGTTGCGTCGAATTGATGCGCAAGTCAGTTGGGTGAAGGCTGCGAATATTCATCTGACGTTGAAGTTTTTAGGCAATGTTCCACCAACGAAATCCTCAATAATCAGCGCAGCAGTAAACCGCGCAACTGGCTCCTGTAGCCCCTTTCAAGTCAGCGTTGGTGCCACAGGGTGCTTCCCTTCTCTGCGCCGTCCGTCAGTTCTCTGGATCGGTCTATTGCAAATGCCTGAAGCTCTCTCACACTTGCAAAAGGAAATTGAAGACCAATTGGCAAGAGAAGGTTTTGCCCGTGAAGCAAAAAAATTCAACCCGCACTTGACCCTCGCGCGCCTTCGCAATCCGCAAAACGCAAAACAGGTAGCCGAGGCGTTAACTTCACAGGGCTTTGAGGACGAGAGTTTTCAAGCCAGCGAAGTCATTGTTATGCGTAGCGAACTTTCGCCGTATGGGTCAATCTACACGCCGCAAGCTGTTATTCCTCTCAAGGGCTGATATAATTGGCAAGCATTCCAGTGCCAGCGTTATAAAATCTCAAGTACCAACAAAAGACTTGTCTCGCATATTTATTTTCAGGAGCAATGAGCGATGAAATCATCCGTCTTCAAAACAAGCGTAATCGGCTTACTATCACTTAGCATAGCTTTCTCTGCGATGGCTCAATCGGGCAGACCCACGCAAAATGTTCCTGTGCAAAAGGAGGCTCCGAAAAAGACTCAACAAAGCGACGCCGAGCGCAAAGAAATCCCTGCCGGTAAAGCAGAAGCGCCAGACCCCGATGCCATCCAATTAGACACCACGCTGGTCACTGTCCCTGTCATCGCAAGCGACCGCAACGGACTTTATATTGCTGACTTGAAAGCCGCAGAATTGACGATCTATGAAGACGGCGCAAAGCAAGAGGTAGCCTATTTCGCCACCGTCAAAGAACCTTTTCACGTTGTCCTGATCATAGACACTAGCGCTAGCTCTATAGATAAAATGCGCGAGATACAACGTGGTGCGGTTGCTTTCGTTGAACAATTGCAAGCGGCTGACCGGGTGCAGGTTATCTCTTTCGATAGCGAAGTGCGCGTTCTGACCGATTTCACAAGTGATCGCGCGAAACTCAAACCAGCAATCGAATCAACCAGTCCCGGCGGAGATTCGCGCGTATATGATGCTTTTCACCAGGCGATGATATCGCTTTCCGTGGTGCGTAGAGACCGCAGAGCCATCGTTTTTTTCACCGATGGAGTTGACCGTACAAGCCTTGCTTCACGCTACGACGAGAACCTGCGCGAGGTTGAAGAGTCCGGTGTTATCGTCTATCCGATTCGCTACGACACCCGCGCAGATGTCGAGGCGCTGCTCAGGCAACAACAAGGCAGAGGACAAATTCCAGATATCGGCGTGATTTTGAGGAGGCCGCCAAGAGGCACAACGCCGCCGACAAATCCTGGCGGCGGTTCACCAATTCCCGATGACAGAACAGGTGGTGGCAGACTGCCTACAGGTTTGCCGCTTCCGCCGGTGATTACCAATCGTCCACGCAGGGACCCGAATCCAAACGACCCGCGTTATCCGAGTGATCCATATGACCCGAGAAATCGCCTCCCCAATGATCCGAATGGGCGCAATCCGAATGATCCGAATGAACCACGCGTAGGTCGAAGCGATAATATGACCGACGCGATGCTGGATAATCTTTATCGAACGGCGGATCAATATTTGAACGACCTGGCATTGAAATCTGGTGGAAGGTTGCATCGCGCAGACACGCTGTTTTCTTTGCCCGATGCATTTGCGAAAATCGCCGCCGAGTTAAGGACACAATATGCGCTTGGCTATTATTCAACTAATAGCAAACGCGACGGCAGTTACCGCAAAATTCAAGTGAAGACCTCGCGCAAAAACATCATCATTCGCGCGCGTCCCGGCTATCAAGCGCAAAGCAGCTAATAATCCGAAGTTAGGCAGCTAGAGTCACAGTAATGACTAACTTTACGAAACCAATTGGAATTAACTTTCGCAGTGCTGGCGAGTTATCTGCACCAGAACTTGCAAGGCTACTCTGCAGGATAGCCAGCTATCTTCAGAATATTGAACCTTACATCAAGTTACACAGATATGATGATTGGTGGGAACACGATGGATTGCATTTCCACAAGTCGCCAATTAACTTTGATGAACTCTTCTACATTGTAAACTCACCGAGATCATTGCTAGAAGCAATGCCCGGTGATGATTTTGTTTGTATTGGCATTGCTCCCTATAACAGTTCCTGGTATTTGCGATTCTATTTGGATTGGGACGATGAAGGATTTCTTCTGTGGGGGAAGTTTGATATTACTTTACCAAATGGGCTAGCAGAAAGCTTCAGGAATGAAGTAGCAAGAGATTTAGGCATACAATTAAAGGAGCAGGATGCAGAATCTTATTACCAATCAATCATCCTGTGAGTAATGTGCGCGCAGCTTAGTTATGTGATCTGTTAGGCAGCTAATGCCAATTTGGAGGAGATAATAATGAAAGCTACAAAATCACTACGAATTAGCGA
>JANMSG010001164.1:0-6428 GCA_031389065.1 Acidobacteriota bacterium
AAAAACGGCTACGAGGTTTACGTGATTACTGATGCGATTCGCGCTGTTGACGTAGTAGAGGGGGATGGCGAAAAAGCCCTAAAAGAGTTGACCAAACTTGGCGCGCATTTGATAAGCAGCAAGGAATTGATCAAAATCGCCCAGGCCGCCACTGCATCTGGGGATTAGGGCATAAAGTAACCTTGAAGAAGATTATGTTTTTCCGAATTTGTCTTGCACTGAAATCGATTCAGCGGAATAAATAAAATGGTTAGCGATTTACAAAAGATCCTCTAAAGACCAGCTCCTGTTGCCGCCGCCGCCGCTGGCAATTTTTGTATGATTCCTTTGTCAACCGTGTCGCCGCGTCTGCTGATGGCTTTGAACAAAATCTCATCTTCGTTCTGCTCAATCAACATAAAGTGATTATCCTTATCGAAACTTTCGGCTTTGATGGTGCTATTGCTCAGGAGTCCGCCGCGTCGCAAAGCTCCGGCTGCGCCCGTGACAAAATACTGAACCCCTTTTTGCAAATTCATTCGCTCATAAAAATGGTCGTGTCCTGAAAAGACTACTTTGACTCCGTGTTGAACGAAGATAGGTTCGATCACTTGTTTCAACTCATCATCCGAGCCATGTCTTTTGCCCGATGAATAGAGAGGGTGGTGAAATAATGCCAACTTCCACTTTGCCTTTGATAATTGCAAGTTCGATTCAAGCCAGAATTTCTGTTTATCATCGAAATCGGTAGAATCCAGCATGAAGAAATCCACCAAACCATCACCTTTACTCAGTTTATAATAGCTCTTGCCATTCATATTAAATAACGGGTAAGAAATTTGCGCCTGCCGACCATCCTGGACATCGTGGTTACCCAATGTCGCGTAAAATGGGACTTTTGCGTTAATCAGTCCCTCAAAGGGTTTCTCAAATTTTTTAACAAAATGCTCGGCTCTACCATCCGGATAGATGTTATCGCCAACCGTAAGAATGAATTCTATAGGCGTAAGCTGATGAATCTCGAACATCTTTTTCGCGATATCAAATTCGCCTCGGCCACCGACACCCCAATCGCCTATGACTGCGTACCTCAATGAAATTTTGGCAGCATCATTGGCAAAGAGCGAAGTGGGTTTTAATAAAGTTGAGGCTCCAAATGCAGCGATAGAAAATAGCGCTTGTCTTCTATTCATATAAATGCCCGGTCTATGAAAAGTAAAAAATGAAATATCCATCCATTGAGATTTGAAAATCGTAAAGTTTCATTTGGATTGGACTTGGAAAATATAATCATTTTTCAAGACGCAGACAAGATAGTTTTTATCAATTCCATTAACGAATCTTTTTCGCAATAAAATCTCGAAAAGATTGAAAGGGTGTGATTGGACAATTCAACCGTAGTTGGCATATCATCGCTGCGCTTACCAGTGGACACAATCACCCGATGAATGAAGATGAAAAGACGCTGTATTGAATATATCAGTTCACTGGGTTTCTTCATTCACCAACTGATCATTCAAGACATTTTTAGGAGCAATACATTGAAAAGAGCGACCACAATTCTCATCATCATTCTGCTCATTCTGCCTATGGCAGATTATTCATCGGCGAAAGAAAAAACTGGAAAAATTAATGGCGGCACAACTCTGTACAGAGATGATTTCGGCATTCCTCACGTCTTCGCGCCCTCGCTGGAAGCAGCGGTTTACGCCATTGGATACGCGCAAGCCGAAGATCGTCTGGAAGAATTGTTAAAGAATTATCGTCGCGCCAACGGCACCATGGCTGAAGTCTTCGGCGCGGATCATTACCGTTCAGATCTGATTCAACGTATGTGGAGACATTCAGAAATCAGCCGTGAAAAATATAAAACTGTCAGTGCAAAGATGCGCGCCGTTATGGAATCTTTTCAGGAAGGCGTCAAGCAATTCATGAAAGAACATCCTGAGCAAGTTCCCGCCTGGGCGCAAGAGATTCACCCCTGGGATGTTCTGGCTCTGTCGCGCTATATCATATTTAATTGGCCCCTTGGTGAAGCGGCAGGCGATTTGGCGAAAGGAGGAATCCAGCCTGACCCTGTCGCCTATCTAGGCTCGAATCAAATGTTGATTGCGGCAAATCGTACGACGCTGAACGCGCCAATTGCGGTCATTGACCCGCATTTGAGCTGGTATGGCGAGTTTCGTTTTTATCAAGTAAGAATTTATTCACCGGAATTTAATGTTTCGGGCGTTTCCATTTTAGGCCTTCCGATTCCAAGCCTCGGACACAGTCAGTATTGTTCAGTTGCCATGACAACCGGCGGCCCAGACACTTCGGATGTTTACGAGGAAGAATTGAACCCGCAAAATCCGCATCAATACAAATACGATGGCAAGTGGCGCGATATGATTGTTCGCAAACAAAAGATTGGCGTGAAGACTGATAAAGGGCTTGACATAAAAGAGGTTGAAATCGAATACACCCACCACGGGCCTGTGACTGCGCATAAAGCCGGCAAAGCCTATACCTTCGCTGTTCCGTATGAGCAAGAAGTCGGATTAATTGATCAAACTTATGAAATGATGACAGCAAAGAATCTTGCAGAGGTAAAGAAGGCATTGTCTCACCTCCAGTTGATGCAGCAGAACGTGATGGTCGCGACCATTCAGGGTGACATTTTTTATGTTCGCGCAGGGCGTGTGCCAATTCGTGCAAAAGGCGTTGACCCGTCAAAACCCATTCCAGGCAATACCTCTGCGACCGAATGGCAAGGCTTACATCCGTTAAAAGACCATGTGCAAATCACCAATCCAGCAAGCGGATATATGCACAATTGCAACGTTACGCCCTTTGCAATGATGAAAAATACGCCAAAAGAATTATTGCCAGAAACCTATGATGCGATGCCCTATCTATACAGCGCCAGTCGCAAAGCTCCGCGTCATCAACGTGGCGAAATGATGACAGAGTTGCTTGATGAAAAGAACAAAATAAGTCTTGAACAAGCGATAGATATCACATTTTCCCCGAATGTATGGAAAGCGGAAACCTGGCAAACGCGCTTGAAAGATGCAGTGGCAAAAGCCTTGATGAAGCCCGGCGATGCCTTTGATGTTTATCAATTAATTCAAAATTGGAACCGCCGCAGCGATGCCGATTCGCAAGGCGCACTGGCGTTTTATGCATTCAAAAGAGGGCTTGGCGATTTAGCCAGAGAGGTCGAGCCTCCTGCAAATATCACGGATGAAAAAATATTTGAGGCTTTAGGCAAAGCGGTTGAATGGCTCAAGTCAAACTTCGGTTCTGTTCGCGTTCCATACGGGGCATATTTCAGAGTAGGAAGACAAGGAGGCGCGAAAACCTGGCCGGTTGGTGGCGGCTCTGTGCAGGCAGCAGGTATGGCGACACCTCGCGCCATCAGCTTCGGGGAAGTTGGAAAAGAGATGGTGGGACGGGGCGGGCAAACCTCACCGCAGATTGTTGTGATGTCGAATCCGCCGAAGTCATACGCCGTCATTCCACTCGGCGAAAGCGATCATAAAATGAGTGGGCATTGGGACGACCAGGCAGAAAAACTTTTCAGCAAGAGTAAAGTCGCGTCCAGTTACTTTATGGACAAAACGGAATTGCTGAAGCACGTCACCTCGACAAAAGTTTTTAAGCCACGTGCTGCGGCTCAAGCTGGTCGTTAAGTAAGTGAAGGTTAGGCGATGATTAACGATGTGAGAGACGAAATTCAAGATGCGATACAGAGACTTGGGTTGATTGATTCTGATATAAAACTTCTGATGGATGAAGAAGGAATCAAAATATTCAACAATGCTCTTGCACACTTTGTTCTTTCAGAAGATAGGCGTTGGTGGTGGGAAGGTTTTCGTTTTCCTTCCACCGCTGTTCGATTTACAGGTCAAGCAGGATTTACATGTATTGAAAAGATTGTTCCCAATAAAAAAGTGAAGGTTTGGTTCATTGCAGAAGATGATCAACTTCCGTTCTATCCGGTCTATGAAGCAACTCCTGAAGCCGTTCAATCTGAGATTGGCGAGTGCTACGGGTTTGAATATTACCTTATAGCGAAAGACTTTGGCTGGTTACTGTGTGAGAATCACCATGATAATGTAATTGCCATTGGTATGGAGGTTGAAAGAAACTTGAGTCAACTAGACCTGTAAGGAACGCACTTCACAAAGCGGCAGCTAAACTTTTTGCACCATCATTGTCACAATCTGTCTAGAGGATGTGGTTCAAGGGTCAAACCTCCAAAGGGCAATCAAGAATCGCCCGTTTTCATTCCGTCAAAAAGAAACTGCTATGAAAAGATTATTGAAATCAGCAACAGCTATTCTGATATTGCTTACTATTGCGTCGAATGTAAGCGCACGATCTTCGCAACAACCCAATAAACGAGGCGTCACGCCTGAAGATTATTACTCATTTCAATTCATGAGCGACCCGCGTTTTTCACCTAGAGGTGAGCAAGTCGTTTATGTAGTCACGACGGTTGATCGTAAACAAAACCGTCGCTTTTCATCCCTTTGGGTGACGGCTATAGACAATGCTTCTTCCTCTCGCCAATTGACAGCTGGTAACTATTCGTCAAGCTCGCCGCGTTGGAGTCCAGACGGGCAATCAATCGCTTTCATCTCGGCTCGCCCTTCGCCAAACGAGGCGAGCGAAACCGTGAGACCGCAAGTTTGGTTGCTCTCTATGATCGGTGGCGAGCCACGCCGCATCACTAATTTTAAAAACGGGGCGAATAATTTTCAATGGTCACCGGATGGCAAACGCCTGGTTTGTTTAAGTCGCACAGGACCCGGCGATAATCGCCCGGAAAACAGAGAGCGTAGCGATGTTCGACACTACTCGCGCATATCCTACAAATTCAATGACACGGGCTGGTTTGATGACAAACGCAATCACCTATTTGTTGTGGATGTGGCGACTGGCAATACAAAACAAATTACCTCAGGCGAAGATTGGGACGATTCAGACCCGCAATGGTCGCCTGACGGTTTGCGCGTAGCTTTCGTGTCGAACCGCACCGGCAAGGCTTTCGATGGTGACCGCAATACAGATGTTTTTGTCGTATCAGCAGAAGGCGGCGTACTCACGAAAATTTCAGACCACGTAGAACCCGACAATTCGCCTCGCTGGTCACCCGATGGAAAAACCATTGCTTTTTTGGGAAGCGCGCAAGAGAGCAGCCACCCGAAAATTTTTACGGCTTCGAGCTTGGGTAATTCAGCTTCGACATTGGCTGTGAACGGATTGGATTTGATTCCTACGAACCTCATCTGGGCGGAAAGTGGTCGTGCTCTATATTTTGAGTCGGGAGTGAGAGGCGAGGCACATATATTTCGCGGCGATGTTGCGTCGAAAAAGATGAAGCAGGTCACGAAAGGCGCACGCGCCGTACGCAATTTTGATATTTGCGACACGACGCAAAAGATGATTTTTTTGGCGAATGATTTTAAGCAACTCGATGACTTGTACGTAGTTGATCTAGCCGCAAACGAGAATGGAAGTAATGGCAAGAAATTGACGAATGGTAACGAAGCCCTCTGGAAAGAGCTTGAATTACTGGATGTCGAAAGCCTCACTTACAAAGGTGCGGACGGTTGGGATGTTGAAGGGTTTTTTGTGAAGCCTCGTGGCTGGAGGGCAGGTGTCAAATATCCAATGGTCTTAAGCATTCACGGTGGACCCGCAAGCATGTATGGAGTTGATTGGTTTCACGAATTTCAAGTTTATGCGGCCCGTGGCTGGGCTGTGTTCTATACGAATCCGCGAGGTTCAACGGGATACGGCGAAAAGTTTGAACGCGGGATTAAAGGTGAGTGGGGCGGCAAAGATTATGTCGATGTGATGAACGGCGTTGACGCGATTTTGAAACAGTATGATTGGATAGACCGCGACAAACTGGGTGTGACGGGCGGTAGCTACGGTGGATATTTGACCAATTGGATCGTTGGTCACACGAATATGTTCAAAGCCGCAGTGACGCTTCGCAGCGTAACGAATTTTATAAGCGACGAAGGAACACGCGATGGCGCGTACGGACACAAGAGAGATTTCGACGGGCATCTGTTTGAAAAATTCGAATTATATTGGGAGCGTTCACCTTTGAAATACGCCAAAAATGTAAAGACGCCGATTCTAATTCTTCATTCGGACAACGATTTGCGCGTACCGCTTGAACAAGGCGAGCAGTGGTTCCGAGCTTTGAAACTTTTCGGCGCGACTGCCGAGTTTGTCGTCTTTCCGCGAGAGAATCACAACTTGACGCGCACAGGCGAACCGCGTCATCTGGTTGAAAGTTTGAACTGGCAGGTTTACTGGTTCGATAAATACTTGAACGATAACAAAGCGGCGATTCCTCCTAATGCCCGCTGATGCGAAGCGTTAGGCAATTGTTTGTTGGCCTGTTGAAAATTTGGTGTTCAATATGAAAAGAGTAACTGTTTTAC